>VXRI01000352.1 GCA_009838595.1 Chloroflexota bacterium
TGGACTAACGACATTCTGAAAGAGCAACTAACCCAGACCGCCGGATTGGAACTTGAATATGTCATCCTTTCCTCGGATATCAGCGGAGACTTGCAAGAGCCCCCGCTGCTGGACGATGGCATTCAAGCCTTTCCCGAAACAGGTTCTATCAGCGGAACGGTAGATGATCTTGCGACTCTGTGCGAATACGCAGCCGCGCCGCAAGGGCTTGTTTCGCGCACCACTGATGAAGTTGCGGCGCGAATTCATAGCCTTGCCGCCTATCTCTATCGCGCGCTGCCGCCGGGCGTCGCGGACGACATCGCGCAGCGACTGGCGCTGCAGGAGGGCATACAAGGGCTGCGCCTGGCTTGCTGCATTTGGCTAACATCACTGCGCCTGCATAACCTGCTAGCTGTGAAATCCCCCTCATTGCGACGCGAGAAACTGCAAACCGTGGCGCAACTACTAGCCGCTCGCGGCAATGTTCTCACGCTGGCAGACTTGCGTAGAGAATGGGACAAGATTCTGGAAGTCAACTACAGCTCCATCTTCAACACTGCCCGCATAGCGCTCGACGACCGCATACCAATAGCGGCAGGATCCGATGTGCTGACCGAATTGTCAGAACTTGCCGACCGCATTACCGCGCTGCGGCTCGGCAACCGAATCGACTTCGCAGGCGAGCTGTTCCCCAAACTGCTTGACGATAGAGAAGAGATAGCCGCTCACTATACGCTACCTGAAACCGCCGAACTCCTGGCGCAGTTGGCAGTATCGCGTATCGAGCTCGAAGATTGGGCATCGGCAGAAGCGGCATCTACGCTGCGGATAGCCGATTATGCCTGCGGCACGGGAACGCTGCTGCGCGCCGCCTATCGACACATAAGGTACCGGCATGAAGCCGGCGGCGGGAACTCGGAAAACATGCACCGTAGGATGATAGAGCGGTCGATTACCGGCATGGACATAAACGCGCTCGCCTCACACATGACCGCCGCAGCGCTGTCCACAACGGAAATCGAAACCGAATACCGCAGCTCTCATATCGCAGCCGTGGATGTAATCGGCGGCAAGGCCGGTTCGCTGGAGCTGATAGAGGAAGAGCAGATAACGGATGTAACCGGAGAGCAGGCGCGCGCCGCGACATCCCACACAGCAACGCCTACTTTCATTCCCGCGCCTCACGGCAGTCAGGATTTGGTTATCCAGAACCCTCCATATTCTCGAGCGCGCGGCGACCGTAAGATGTTCGACATTACCGGCATCAATGAAGCGCAGCGCCGCCGCAGCGTCAATCGCCTGAGCGACATCCGAACCCGACTCCGCGCAGGCGGCAGCGAAATCACCAACGGGCAGGCGGGATTAGGCGCGGACTTCTTCGCGCTTGCCGACAAGAAACTCAAGTGCAACGGCGTATTCGCAAGCGTGCTGCCGCTCACCGCCGCGCACGCCGAATCTTGGACGGGCTTTCGCAAGTCCATCGAAAGCGGATACCGCGACATTACGGCAATCGCCGTTACGCCCCACGAAGGCGCGATGCTGTCCGCAGACACCCACATGAACGAGATGCTGATTATTGCCACCAAGGGCAGGCAGGCAGACGGCGTTCCTCCGTCAATCCTGAACATCAACCTAAACGCCTATCCAGATACTGTGACCGAAGCGTTCTGGTTCGCCAAGTTGCTTCGCGCGATAGTCACATCGGCGCGAAGCAGCGATGTAATCTACGGCGGCGGCAGGCGCATCGGCGCATGGACAGCAACCACGCCCACAAGCCCCGGCTTCCCATGGTTCGCCGTCGGCATGCAGAACCACATTCTTGCCACGGCGGCGGGTTCTCTGCTAAAAAGCCAACTCTATTCCGCAAGCGACCGCAGAAGCTGGGACTTCAATCTGCCCATGACCGCGCTAAGCAATGTAGTGGATATTGGACCTACTCACCACTTAATAGGGCATCCTCGGGGGAGTGGCGAAGGAGGCGCGTTCACTTTCGACCAGGTTACGCCTATGGAAGTTCCCGCGTCCACATATCTCGCGCTGTGGGCGGCGAACTCGCGGGCGTAGAAGACAATGCTCACACAGCCCACGCACAACGGCGAACCCTTCGCGGACGACGAAGACCTGCTGCGCCGCATGCTCGACCTGAGAAGCGACCTCTTCATATCGCGCAATCTACGCACCACCTCGCAAGCACTGGCGGCAGCACGAACCCCTGAACCGGCAATGGGCGGCTCAAGTTGGACTGCGCTCAAAAGTAACAACGCTAATGTCAAATCAGCCTTGTCTATCTGGCTTAATTCTACTCTTGGCCTAATGTCGAGAGTTTGCTATTCGCAGACAACACAGCCAGGAAGGGCTAGGATGCAAATCAAGGCGCTCTACGACTTTCCTGTGCCGGACTTCTCAGCCGGCGGCGGCGCGGGCGAGCATGCCCGAACGGTGGCGCGAAACAGGATTGAAGAACTGTCGGCGCTGCGCTTGCAGCCTGTGGCGTATTCGTTCCATGACGCCGGCCGTTGGCGCATAGACGAGGTCGCGCTGGAGATGCTGGGATTGGGTGGCGACGACGCTGCGACGCGGGCGGTTGCGTCGCTGCGTAATCAGCTGTGCCGCGAACCGTCGGTACATGGTGGAGGCAGAACCATAATGCGGGCGCTTGGCATTATTCAGTAGCGCGGCGCATACACAATCTGGAGCTATGCTCACGATACCTTCACGCTAGACGCCCCATCCTGCCCATTCTGTTTAAGAGAATCTTGCCCCTTTGTGATATTATCCTTGCGGCACGACATTCTACTCAGAACAGTTTACTAGCAGAAAGGCAATGACTAGATGAAAATCACCAACATCGAAACCTTCATAGTTGACGCAGGCTGGCGGCCTTGGATGTTCGTCAAGGTCGAAACCGATGAGGGCATTACCGGCTGGGGCGAGTGCAGCGATGGGCGGTCGCCGCATGGCATAGAAGGCACGATACGCGACATGAAGCCGCTGCTCATCGGCAAGGACCCGCGCGCCTTCGAGATGCGCTTTCAGGATATGTATCGCATCACGCGGCAGAGCCCGGGCGGCATCGCGGCGAAGGCTATCGCAGGGCTGGACTGCGCGTTCATAGACATCAAGGCGAAGGCGCTCGGCATATCGGTAGCGGAACTGTTCGGAGGCCCCACGCGCGAGAAGGTGCGTGTCTATTGGTCGCACTGCGGCAGCTCGCGTGTGCGCCATCATGACATCCTCGGCTGCCCGCCGATAGATTCTTGGCAGTCTATCACCGACTTGGGGCATGAGGTCAAGGAACGCGGATTCACCGCGCTGAAGACGAACATCATCATGCCCGGCGAGAGCGCGACATTCGGCGGCGGATTCAGCGGCGGCATAGGCTCGACAGACCAATACGCGCCAAAGTGGCTTATGCCGCACATCGAGAAGCTCATCGGCACATTCCGCGATGCCGTGGGCGACGACATCGACATCAACCTAGACCTGAACTTCCACTTCAAGACAGAGGGCGCACTGCGTATCGCCAAAGTTTTGGAACAGTTCGATATGCTCTGGCTGGAAATCGACATGTACGAACCCAAGAGCCTGCGGCAGATTAAGGACTCCACCACCACGCGCATCTGCACCGGCGAGAACCTGTTCTACATGCGCGATTACATCCCATACTTTGAGAACCATTCGGCAGACATGTTCATGATAGATGTGCCATGGAACGGGTTCAGCCAATCCAAGAAGGTAGGGGATCTCGCGGAGGTCTATCAGCACAATGTAGCGCCGCACAACTATTACAGCCACCTGTCCAGCTTCGTCAGCGCGAGCCTGTGCGCCACGCTGCCGAATGTTCGCATAATGGAAATCGACATAGACGACATCCCATGGAAGGACGAGCTGACGACCACCGTGCCGGAGATAATCGACGGTTACATGACCGTTCCGACAGCGCCGGGCTGGGGCGCCGACATCAACGAAGAAGTAGCGCTGGCGCATCCGTGGGACGAGAACAGCCTGTCAGAAGTGCAGACGGCGGGGTACAAGGTGCCGGGGCGGTAGGCGTGCTACAATAACGACAACGCTGATTCAGGAGTGACGAAATGGCCACTATTGAAGAGCGAATGTCAAGCGTCGAAGCGACCTTGCCGCACTTGGCGACAAAAGCGGATGTGGCAAACCTCAAAGCGGACATCAAGGACTTGGAGATTCGGCTGACGCGGTTGATGTACGCCATGGGAGTTGGCATTTTGATAAGCATAGGGCTGAGTGTGGCGAGGCTGTTCTCGGCTTGATGGCGTAAATCCAAATACTGAGGGACGTCCAGTAAGGGCGCCCCTCTTGTCATTGCTAGATGGGCTTGCCCGTATAAGGATCAGCCAATGGAGGCAAATTCGGCATTGTTCCATTGAAGTAATCTTCCATAGACCAAAATTGCAACGCGGGATATTTGAACATTCCAACTTCTATTTGACCTTGAGACGCTGCTATCTTCTTTGCAGACGGCGAGGTAACAGGGTCCAAGGATATGAATATACCCATACTCGCGTTCTCACCCGTCATTGTGCCCACAAAATCCCTAACTTGACTGACCGTTACTTTGCCACCTTTGACCTGAGCAAGAACCAATTCCGATTTGTCCTTCAATTTGTTCAGCATCAATCCTCTGCCATCCACGCCACCATCACCAACCTTCTTTTCGTTGGGAGCAAGTCCTGGGA
>VXRI01000197.1 GCA_009838595.1 Chloroflexota bacterium
TCCACCTAGGTTGCATCATCATACTACTGAGATATTTATGAGATGGCTTCTAGTTATCCTGAACATCTTGCTAAATATGGTATGTTAAAATCGTAAGCAATGAATGGGCTTGATATTATACTAATCGGAATTGTGGTAATCGGTGCGCTGCGAGGATACCGCATAGGGTTGCTCGGCGCGTTGGTCAATGTCGCCGCGCTGATATTGGCAGCGCTCATCGCGAGCCAGGTCGTTTACGGACTAGGCTTGGTGGGAGACGGTTATTTCCGATTGTCCGCTTCCATCATTGTCGTCATATACTGGCTCATCGGCGCGGTTACGGTCGTAGTCGTACAGTATGCATGGAACATCCTGCGCAAAGCTTTGGGCATCGTCACACTCGGCGCGTCGTCGCTGCTTGACCGCGTGGGAGGGTTGCTGCTCGGAGTTGTGTTGGGCGGCTTACTCGCAGTAATCATCGTGCTCGGACTCGCCAGGCTCACCTATGATTTGCCGCTGGAAAGCACGGACATAGCCGGCGTGGTGCTGAATGTGCGGGAAGGCTTGGAGAGCACACTCGCGGAATCCGTCGTCGTAAGACTTGTAATCACGATAGCGGACAACCTGCCGTTCGGTACATTCGGACTGATAACCCAAGGCTTCGAGCAAGCGTTAGAATTAGTAGAGAGAAGAATCTAAGCACGAGCGGACGAATATACGACCAAACAACCATACAACACCGACCACGCACGGACCAGAACACTACGAATTCGGAGCGGGGCCGATAATGTCGATAAACAAGCCTGTCCTGGTGCTTAACCAGAATTATCAACCGCTGAATGTGTGCAACGCGCGGCGCGCGATAGTGCTGCTCGGGCGCGGCAAGGCGGAAGCCCTTATCGACGCGGACGAGCACATCGCTACGGTGTCGCAGCGCGTGCCGATCCCGTCCGTCATAAGGCTCGTCTATATGGTCAAGCGCCCGGTCGTGCGCCGCAGGATGTCGCGCCGCGCGGTATTCTACCGCGACGGCTTTCGCTGCCAATACTGTGGTAAAGAGTCGAAAAACCTAACGCTCGACCACATAATCCCGCGCTCTCGTAAGGGACCTCATGTTTGGGAAAATGTGGTGAGCGCGTGCATCCCTTGCAACCATCGCAAAGCAGGCTTCACGCCGAGCGAGGCAAACATGCGCTTGCTGACTAAGCCCGCCGCGCCGCGCCCAAACCCATACTACATCTTCCATCACCGCCACATCGAAGACGAATGGCGGCAGTTCATGCCATGGCTGGAGTGATCTCAATGGTCGTATTCGGCGTAGAAGTAACTCTTCGTAACTGGCAAAACCGCTTTCTGCCGCCGAAGAGCGCGGCAACGATATTGTTCTTGACCCTTGTCGATACCGGCATGTCTTATCTATGCTTACTTGCCGATGTTGTCGAGACCCTTAAACTGCACGAAATCGATAGTATGCGAGTGCAGACTGCGGACGGAGCGCTCTGTTCGTACAACGTTGTGGGCATGGTCGAAATAGAATTGCAAGTCCGCGCCGTCGAACTGCCGGCTGGTGCTAGGCGCATCACCCCTCGAAAGGATGGACTGGCACATCTCGCCAAAACAACGCCGCCTAATGCCTAGCCCCGCCTTCCCGGACGGCGAACCAACGTTGTACGCACAAAGCGTTCGTTCTGCGCAATAGTGTGAACTTTATTCTGGCAATGACCGCCGCTGACGTCCGCCTCAAGTCACGCATACACTACTGGGTTGTAGCACGCAAGCCGGTGATTAGGCTCCACTTCCATCAGCGGCGGGATGGGCATAGTGCGGCACTGGGT
Source organism: Chloroflexota bacterium (assembly GCA_009838595.1). Lineage (GTDB taxonomy): Bacteria > Chloroflexota > Dehalococcoidia > Lucifugimonadales > JADFKI01 > Bin90. The sequence continues at coordinate 1,815 of VXRI01000197.1, forward strand.
TGTTGCCTTGCTGCAGCGCTCTAGGAACGGGCATCTGTCTGGCGCGTCTATCATCTTGGGCGGTGCGCCACGGATAGGATTGAGCGCCTGCTGTCCGGTGTCCAATCGTGGTATCGCTTGGAACAAGCCCCACGTGTACGGGTGCAACGGCTTAGCGAACAGAGCCTTCGTGTCCGTGTATTCCACGATCGAGCCGCCATACATCACCGCGACCGTCTCCGTCATCTGCGCTATTACGCCTAAGTCGTGCGTGATGAGCATAATCGCGGAGTGGTTCTCTTCGCGCAGCTGGCTGAGTCGGTGCAGAATCTCCGCCTGCAGCGTTACATCAAGGTTTGATGTCGGCTCGTCCGCGATTAACACCTTCGGCTTTAGCGCGACGCCTATCGCCATCAGCACGCGCTGCGCCATACCGCCGCTCAGTTGGAACGGGTAGCGATTGAGCATATTCTTGGCGTCCGGTATGCCCATTTGCCCCAGCAGATCAACCGCGAGATTGCGCGCGCGTCTGCGTCCCATGTCCGTGTGTTCCAAGACGATTTCTTCAACTTGCTTGCCAATTGGAATGACAGGGTTGAGCGCCGCGCCGGCGTCTTGGAAGATTAGCGAAATCTCCTTGCCGCGAATGTGCCGTATTTCTTCGGGCGTCATCCTCAACAGTTCCTGCCCGTTGTAAGTGATGCTGCCCTTGACGATTTCGCCGGGGAACGGCACGAGCCGCAGTATGGAAAGCGCGGTAACCGTCTTTCCTGATCCGCTCTCGCCCACGACTCCGAGTATGGAATCTTCTTTCAATGCGAGCGAAACGCCGTTGACCGCTCTGTTCACGCCTTCCTTCGTCATGAAGTAGGTGTGCAGGTCTCTTATTTCGAGGAGATTTGCAGGCATAGCATATCGTTCGTGATGGCTGCGGATATGGTTATGGGTACGGCTATGGCAGCGTCAATGGCGGCGCGTGAATGAACGCGTTGTCAATCGCAATATCCACCGTCTGTGGCGGCGCGGTTACACTCGTGCGAGCGCGGGGACGGCGTCTCGCAACGAAATTGCGCTGTACCTGCCCGCCTTTATTTCGGTGATGAGGTCGTCAATGTCGCGTATCGGTTGCTGAAAGCGAGTCGCGTAATTCCCGACTTCCTTGATGGCATGGGCATCGCTGGCGCCGGTGGTGTGCATGCCGAACCAGTCCGCGATGTCGCTGGCAAAGTGGTTTTCTTCGTCCGTGCCTCGTCCGTTGAAGATTTCCACGGCATCAACTAAGCCGAACACATGGTTTTTGCATGCCCTTTCCAGCATCTCTTGGTACGCCTCTTCACTGGTGTGTGCCTGCTTGCGATAGAAACGGCGATACGGATGCGCCACCACCATCGCGCCGCCCACCTCGTCCACTAGTTCGCGAACATACGCCGCCTTGTGCATGCCGAAGATGTACTCTGACAAGCCATATACCAAGATATGACCCTCCTCGGTCGTAACCTCGCAACCGGCGAGCACAAGGAAATCGTGCTTGCGCGATAGAGCTTCTACGTCTCTGGGATCCCAGAACCTGTCGTGGTCGGTGATGCACACACCGTCAAGTCCGAAGCGCTTCGACTCGGTGATAAGTTCCTCAGGGGTAAGTATGCTGTCGTCCGAAGTTGGGGTGGTATGCGTGTGAATGTCTATAAGCAAGTGGAAAAGTCCGCCGTGAGATTCTAATTGCGAAGGTAAGCGTAACTCAACTCACCCCGTATGACCTTCCCCCATCAAAAGGGAAGATACATTGTAGCATCTTCCCAAGTCTGCCACTGGTATAGCGCAAAGTCAAGACAGCTACGCCGTTTATGAGCATACTATCTCCTTCGATAAGGTGTGAGTGCCGTCAAGCGCGGCTACGACATCGGCTAGGTCGATTCGGTTCCCTAAGGGGAAAGCTAGAATGGGGGTAATATCTTTATCTATCAATCTATCGCAGTTGAATCACTATCGCCCCAATGCATCGATGAGCGCCCTGATATGCTCCGGCGTTGTGCCACAGCAACCGCCGAGTATATTAACGCCGACATCGTGCGCCATCACCCTGAACCGCTCTGCCATATATTCCGGTGACTCCGGATAGACAATCTCGCCGCCAATGGGAGATGGTATGCCCGCGTTGGAGTGAATCAGCAGGTAGCCGTCCGTAGCTGCGCGCAGCTCGCGGGCGAGTTCGATCATCACGTCGATGCCGTTGCCGCAATTCGCGCCCACAATGTCCGCGCCCGCTTCTTGCAACTTGCTGACCGCGTTCGCCGGCTGCGTCCCCATCATCGTGAAGAATCCGCGCGGTCCCTTGTCGAAGAACATTGTGGACATCACCACGAGATTCGTGTTCTCCTTCGCCGCGCGCACCGCGATGATAGCTTCATTGATGTCTATCATCGTCTCGATATTCACCGCGTCCACGCCGCCGTCCGCGAGCGCGACAATCTGCTCGGCAAACGCGTCGTATGCCCGCTCTTCAGTCAACGGATTGTCTCGCAGCGGGTCGTTCAGCACCTCGCCCGTTGGACCAACCGAACCTACGACGAAGCACCCGTCAGGCGCTTGACTGCGGGCGAGTTCCGCGCCCAGCCTGTTGAACTCGGCAGCCCTGTCCGCAAACCCATAATGATTCTGCCGCAGGCTTGTGCCGCCGAATGTGTTCGTCAGCACCATGTCAGACCCAGCATCGAAGTATGCTTTCGCCATGCCTCGAACCACATCCGGGTGGCTGACATTCCACTCTTCGGGATCGCCGTCTTCCAGCCCGTGTTGCTGCAAGTAGCTGCCTGTTGCGCCGTCCGAGACTAACAAATCGCCCTTCGCAAGCCGCTGCAAAATCGTATCCGCCATATTCAGTATCCTCTATGT
>VXRI01000376.1 GCA_009838595.1 Chloroflexota bacterium
CTGCCGGACGGGTCGAAGACGGCGGCGCCGGAGTATTCAAAGGTGTAGATTGGGTGATAGTGCGCTATCGTGCTATATTGTGACAAGGTCGCTGTGATGTCTGGCGCTATTGCCTGCATTCTAGCCTTCCTTCTGGTGGAGAGGAAACTTACGCACAAACTTCCATTCAAGTCCGGTGGCAATCTTCAATCTACATGAAATCCACAAATCCACAAATCCACATTAAGTCCGCATTCGGAAAAGTGCTGAGGTTCGGATGTTCACTCGCAAGCGTATAATCATTGGTGCAGTTGTTATTTTCGGCATACCGGCACTCGCGCTGGCTTGGTGGCTGCTGTCTCCGCTGTTCATTACCACTACTGTTGACGAAGACTTTCCGCTCGCGGCGAACGCTGTCCTGCCCGCCGAGGTGGCTATGGACAGCGGTGAGACGGTGATGGTCGAGACTATGGCGGACGCGGAGACGATGATGCGCGACGCGGCGGGCGAGTGGGAGAAGTACGACGAGCGTGTGCCGGCGGAGATGGCGATGCCGGACAATTCGTCCATGATGGACGCGTCTGTGGTGAAGATCAAGACGGGCAGTTTCCGAGACGCGGATAGCTTCCACAAGGGCAGCGGCACGGCAACTATCTACCGCAGCGCGGACGGCATGAATGTGCTGCGCTTGGAAGATTTCCGTGTTACAAATGGACCCGAATTGCACGTACTGCTAGTGCCGAACGCCAATCCACAGGGGCGCGAAGATGTACAGGGCTACCTCGGGCTGGGCAAGCTGAAGGGCAACGAAGGCAATCAGAACTACTTCCTGCCAGACGGCGAAGACGGCGAGGGGTATGGCAGCGTGGTAATCTATTGCAGACCGTTTCAAGTGGTGTTTAGCGTGGCGACTTTGGAATGATAGGCTTGTCGAAGCGACGGTTTAGTGATATTTGCGCCGGTATCGCCCAATAAGGAATTGCGATAGCATTAAACTTCTCGGGTTGCCCAGCTGCCGGTTTCGACTGCGGTTAGGAAATCTTGCAAGGCGCGGTTGAATAAATCCGGCTCTTCCAGGTTGATGGCGTGGCCGGATTGCGGGAACATCACCAATCCCGAAGACGGGATGCAGCGCTTCATGAAGATGCTTGGCTCTACGCACGGATCATCTTCGTCGCCGAGCATGATTAGCGTAGGCACTGTGAGTGCGCGCATTTGCTCTTCGAGCGCGAATATGGGCGGGCGCTTGCCCTGCACGCCGCGGAATGTGAGCGCCGAACCGAGGCTGGAGTGCGACAAGAACTGGTCGGTGAACTCGCGGTAGCCGCGCGGGTCTTTGCGCCGCAGTTGCACGCGCGTCTCGCCCTGCGAATAATCGGTCATCGCCACCATGCCGCGCTCTTGCATCGCGCGCGAGTTGGCGAACACGCTCTCGCGCCACCCATCAACATCGGTCGAGCCGCTGCCGGCCGCCGCGATTATGAGCGACTCTGCCAAGTCCGGGTGTGCCAGCCCGAAGTTCAGCGCGAGCGAACCGCCCATGGACAGACCGCCGATGTGCGCCTTGTCGATGCCCAGATGTTCCAGCAAGCTGCGCAGGTCTTCTACTTCCGACTCTTGTGTATAGGCGTCCTCGTCCGCCGGCACTTCCGATGGGGGATAGCCCCTTGCATTGTAGGTGATGACGCGGTATCGGCGCGAGAAGTAGCGCACCTGTGGCTCCCACGATCGGAAGTCGCCCGCGAATTCGTGCGCGAGCACGAGCGGGAATCCCTCGCCTGTTATTTCGTAGTAGAGTTCGATTCCGTTTACCTCGGCCTTTGGCATTTTACGATACCCCTTTCGTCTGTTGATGCGCGCAAGTATAATCTGCGTTGACTATGGCGGGCAAGTTTGGTTAGATGCGGCGCTCATGCCTATCCTCTAGCCCACTTTCATCGATGAGGTATGATCTATTGCAAGTCCGTCAGGCAGGATAGCGAATATCAGCAAAGGAGAATGGAATGTCGGATAACAATGTGAAAGAGACAATTGAGGCGCTGGACGGCGAGCGGATGCGTGCGATGGTCGCGGGCGATGTGGAGACACTGGGACGCATACTCGCGGACGATATGACATATGTGCACACCAGCTCGGCTGTGGACACGAAGGAGAGCATGCTGGAATCCATCGGCAACGGCAACCTGAACTATCGTAAGATGGCGGCGCGAAATGTAATGGTGCGTGCCTGCGGAGACGCCGCTATCGTTAATGGCGAAGCGGATGTTGAGGTTACTTCCGGCGGCAGCGAACTGACATTCTCGCTGCGCTTCACCGATGTCTATGTGAACGGCGATGCCGGGTGGCAGATGGTTGCGTGGCAATCGACGCGGCTGCCGTAGTAATTATAATTCAGGGGGTGATGGTGGACGTGGTAGATGTCTCGCGTACGCATCGCTCCCCTCAGGGTCTTTTGGTTTTTGCCTAATAATCCTTTTCAGCCCGCCCTGAGCATGTTGAAGGGCGGGTACGCAGGTTTGCGCTCTCGTGGTTCGACAGGCTCATTACGAACGGATTGTGGGCAAGGCACAATAACCAAGGAACTCTGATTGACCTCTGTGTAATTTTCACACAGGATACCGATAGGGAACGGCAACGGCGTTATGCGCATTATTGCGCGTAGATTTCGGTGTGGGGATTCCAATCGCTCCAGGCGAACCAGAAGGATAGGTGCGAAGGAAGGCGCTGAAGGCGGCTGCCTTTTAGCTCGCCGTCTGTTGCGTTGCCGGTGAAGGCTGTCCACGTGCTGCCGGTCTGCTCATCGACCAGCGTTGTGCGCGCGCCTGCGGGTTCGCCTTCCATGCGGAATGTAAGCGGCGTGCCGCCGGGGCTACGGTCGAATGCAAGCGCCGTGCCGGTTGCAGCTTCGAAGAATATCAGCACATCGTTGTCCGCGATAGTGTCGTTGACGACCTGCTGCGCAGTCAGCGCGCCGAACGGATACGCCTTCTGCCTCCCGTCTATGTTCACGCCCAGCACGAGCGCCTTTGGATGCAGACGGTCGTCCGGGTTGAACTGTCCGTGTATTCCCGCCCTGTCATTCTCGTAGTAGTGCGTGTACGAATCGACGCGGTAAGCGTCCGCCTTGTCGAGCACCTTCGTGTCCGGGTGCAACTCTCGCCACGCCAGCCAGCCGGTCTGCGTTGCAGGCACGATTTCCAGCTCGGTGTCAATCAACGCGCCGTCAACTGCCTTGCTTAAGAACTGGCTCCAGAGCGTCTCGGTCTGGTGGTCGTACATCACTAACGCGTTCATAATGAGCTTGCCGGACACGCCGAATGTGTGCTCGTTGCCATTGATTTCGCGGCTATAGACTATAGCCGAGTAGCACAGAGGTCACCATGTTACGGCGACGGGCTTGCCGCCAACCGTGTCGTTGACGATTTCGTGCCGGCTCAGCAACGGGATGGAATACGCGCGATGGTCGCCGTTGATGGACAAGCCAATGACCTGCTCGGCTTCCGACATCCACTCTTCGGCTTCGGTCGCGCTCACGAATTCAGGGTTGTTGATGGACGGAATGGCGTCAAACCCCAACACGGTGATGATGTCGTAGCGCGGCTCCAAGATGCGCGGCTGCCACATCGCCTCGCCGTTGATAGCCGCCGGCTCTTCAGGCGCGTTGCCGCCGAAACGCGGGATGACCTGCTCTTGAAAGAACGGCGCAAGCAGCGGCGCAAGCATGCTCACGACCAGCAAGATTGCCGTCAGGAATACTCCGATTTTTACCAGCAGCGACATTCTTTCTCCTAATTCAATCTATCCGATTCCGACACTCGCCATTATCGGAATGCCTAGCAATACTCTGCGCTAGTCTTCAAGAGTCCCTTCTCCTTCTGGGGGAAGGTTAGGATGGGGCAATCCAGTTGCTGAAACAACATCTGTCTTATCCCTTAACTGTGAAAATAAGATGCACTCTCGAAAGATTCGATTTTGCGACGAAGACTTCTCGGGTTACGACAGGATGCGCTCCGCGCTACCCCAACGCTTGCGGTGCTCCTCTGTCAGGCGACGCAGTTCTTGGCGATACTCCAGGGTGTGTATGGACGACACGGTCATGATTAGCGCGTCTTCACGATTGTCCGAGTAGTAGCCCTTGCGAACGCCGGTCGTCTCGAAGCCGTATTTCTTGTACAGGTTCTGCGCGACATGGTTGGACACTCGCACTTCGAGCGTAACGATGTGCCGTCTGCGCTGCTGCGCCTGCTCTATCGCGCCGATGAGCAGCAATTCGCCTATGCCCAAGCCGCGATAGTCGTTGCGCACGCCGACCGACACGATGTGCGCGTCATCGGGCATATACCACACGCCGAGAAAGCCGACGATATACTGATGCCCCGGCTGCCACGCGATTGGACGACCGCGCCAGATGCTCGCCGCCGCACGATGCCATAGCCCCCTGTTTCTGTTTGATTTGGTTTGCCGTTCAAACTGCGCCACCAGCTCCGTCGGGTCTTCGAGACGCCACGCAATCAGGTAGCGCGCGAGACGATTCTTCAGCTCGCGGCGAAAAGATGTCGGCGGGAACAGCGTGGGGAACGCGTCCTGCTCTACCTCGGAAGCTTGCTCGAGGTCGCGCTCGTGCATCGGACGCAGCGCGTAGGGCATCTTGTCAGTTTGCGGCAGGTCTTGAACGGCGCTCAACGGATGGCTCGCTTCTTAGT
>VXRI01000018.1 GCA_009838595.1 Chloroflexota bacterium
GCTCGTAGCGCATATCCTCGCGCGTCATCTCGTCGAGCGCGCTCAGCGGCTCGTCCATCAACAGAAGAGCCGGTCCGAATGCCAGCGCTCTCGCGAACGCAATGCGCTGTCGCATGCCGCCGGAGAGCTGGTGCGGATAATAGCCTGCGAAGTCTGCAAGCCCGACCGCGTTCAGCGTCTGCTCTGCGATCGCGAGCGAATCTATAGCGTCGGGGGCGACGTTGATATGGAACGGCAGGCGCACATTGTCCAACGCTGTGCGCCAAGGTAACAGCGCCGCGTCCTGCGACACGAAGCCGATACCCTTGCGCCGCTGCAACTGCTGTGGAGTCATGCCGGACAGCGTGATTGTGCCGTGCGATGCGTCCGTCAGCCCACCGATGGCGCGCAGCAGCGTAGTCTTGCCGCAGCCGCTCGGTCCGATGAGCGATACGAACTCGGACGGCGCGACATCGAGGCGCACATCGCGCAGCGCTTCAAGGCTGCCCGCGTCCGTATCGTAGCGATGGCTAAGCCCACTGACGGCAATGCTGGTAATGATTCATCTCCATTGCAATGGCTTGTGCCGCTAGTTCCGCGCACAATGTTAGCATAGTGTGGGGAGGGCGGCATGACACACTAATGGCGAGAAGGCAAGATGGATGTGACACATCGTGCTATAATCCCCGTATGCTAGCGTTTCCGTTGTATTAGGGACGCGGCACATTGGGAATGGCAGGCGCGCATGTCACCGGAAACTATAGCCATCCTTGCTGTAGGAATAGCGCTGTTTGGCACGCAGATAACGACATTCATCTTTCTATTGCAGCGAATAGAAAGGATGAATGAGCGTATTTCGGCGGTAGAACTAAATGTGGCTAACCTGCGGGCAGATATGACATCGTTGGAAACTAACCTGCGGGCAGATATGGCCGCGTTGGATGCAAGCCTGACTGGACGCATGTCAACACTGGAATTAGAAACCAAGGATGGCATGGCTAACCTGCGGGTAAATATGACCACGAGCACATCTTCGCTGGAACTGCGAAACAACGAAAGCATGGCGGAATTGCGCGCAGATATGACCAAGAGCATGACAAACCTGCGCGAAGAAATGACCAACAACATCAATAACCTGCGGGCAGATATGACCAAGAGCATATCTTCGCTGGAACTGCGAAGCAGCGAAAGCATGGCGAAATTGCAGGTTGAGATGGGCGCATTGCGAGTTGAGATGACTGACCGCATGTCTGATCTGGAACTTGGCTTGAACCGACGCATGTCGGACCTGGATATGTCGATGACCGACCGCGTTGCACGGCTTGAGGGCGTTGTGCTAGGCGCGCAGGAATCGGAAAATGGAACCGTTGGCGCCGGCGGCGACGATTAGACTACGCCAGCGTTAGAATTCGATGCACACAGAACGGGAGCAGACCATTGAGTACACTTGCAAGCGTATTGAACCCACGAAGCGCGTCCGATATGGCGATCAGCGTACCGGACGGCGTGAATGTTACCTACGCGGAATTCGGCGAGGAGATTGAACGAGTTGCGGAATTGCTCGCCGGCGCGGGAATGCAACCCGGTAGAGCCGTGTCCATCGCACTGCCGAACGGCTTGGAGTTCATGGTCGGGTTCCTTGCAGTCGCGCGCGCAGGGGCAATCGCCGCGCCGCTAAACCCGGCGTACACCGCCGACGAGTTCAAGTTTTATATGGAAGACGCCGAGGCACAGCTCGCCATACTGCCCCTCGGCGAACATCCGGCACGCGAGGCTGCGCTGGAACTAGGAGTCCCGACCATAGAGGCGGCGTTGGACGATGCGGGACGCACTGTGCTGTCGTGCGGCGGCGATACGCTGGCGGCTCGGCGAGACGCGCCCGCGCCATCGCCCTACGATGTGGCGCTGTTCCTGCACACATCCGGCACCACCAGCCGTCCGAAAGGCGTGCCGCTGACGCACGGTAATCTCGCCGCGTCCATCAAGAACATCGGCGACACATACGGCTTGACGCCGGACGACATCGCAATGGTGGTGATGCCACTGTTCCATGTGCACGGGCTTATCGGAGTGTCGCTGTCCACGCTGAGCACGGGCGGGTCGCTGGTCGTGCCTGCACGATTCAGCGCAAGCCGCTTCTGGGGCGAGCAGCGAGACAGCGGCGCTACTTGGTACTCCGCCGTGCCAACAATCCACCAGATTTTGCTGGCGCGCGCGGACGACGAAGACGCGCCACACAGTAGCTTCAGGTTCATACGCTCGTGCTCGGCAGCGCTCGCACCTACGGTCTTTGACCAGCTCGAAGCGCGATTTGGCGCACCGGTACTCGAGGCGTATGGCATGACGGAGGCATCGCACCAGATGTCGTCGAATCTGCTACCTCCGGGCGACCGTATGCCCGGCACGGTTGGCAAGGGCACGGGCGTTGACATAGCCATCATGGACGACGACGGCAACTTGCTGAGCGCGGGCGAGCGCGCGGAGGTCGTGATACGCGGCGCGAATGTTACGCACGGCTATCACAACAACCCGGACGCCAACGCAGAGGCGTTCACCAACGGCTGGTTCCGCACGGGTGACCAGGGCTTCCTCGACGACGCTGGCACGCTGACGCTGACTGGGCGCATCAAGGAGCTGATAAACAGAGGCGGTGAGAAGATTTCACCACTAGAGGTGGACGCCGCGCTGCTGGAGCATCCATCGGTCGCGGAGGCGGTGTGCTTCGGCGTGCCGCACACGATGTACGGCGAGGCGGTACAGGCGGCGGTCGTCATATCGGCGGACACGGACGAAGCGGCGATACGCGAATACTGCGGCGAGCGCCTGGCGGCGTTCAAGGTGCCGGACAGGGTCTATATCATCGACACCATGCCACGCACAGCGACGGGAAAGATACAAAGGCGACACATCGCGGCGATGTTCAGCGAATCCTGACTGAACAGCCGCGTTTTGAGAGTCAGCTCATTTGGCGTTTCGATAAGTCTAGTTCTACGGGATAACGAGATTCCGCCAATGGGTGCCCAGGCCTTGAAGGTTCGAGGAATGTGACCGAATCATAAAAGTCGTCCAAGGCAACGAATATACCATTTTCCTGTGCCCACCTCTTCATGCGTTGATTGCAGGCGTATTCCCAGGACATAATCTCTATGCGCCAGTTTCGGTTGTGCATCCGCTCTAGTGTGCGGTGGAAGCCTGCCCCTTCAAGGTAGCCGGCTCCATCTCCAGTGAGCAATACCACGATACCAGGGTCGTCTATGTAATCGACAGTGTCTTCTAACATACGAAGCTGCAGAAGCCTGTCCGGGATTTCTTGCTCACCATGCTCTGGGTTGATGCGAGCGAATAGATGGACATCAACCCCACTGTTTTCTAATCTATTCCATAGATGGCGCAACTCGGGCGGTATAGAACCGGCGGCTACCGCTCTCTCAACCATTCGGTCCGCATGCGCCAGCCGATACATGTTGGAGAATTCAATTCGAACTCTATAACGAGCATCCGACCCACTGCTGCGCTCCTCCGCAAGACGCTGCGCCTCGTGAAAAATGTTGGAGTTGTCCCAATATATGAATACTCTGTCCAAAGGTAGTCTCCGCGTGTCTGATAAATTATCGCAGGCGTTTACTGAACACCTCCTTAAGTATAGCAGACACGCTGTGATGGCAGGCTGTCTGTGATGCAACTTTGCTATGCCGCCTCATCCTGTACGATTTCTGTCTTGCTAAATATCAGCCCGTCGTCGCCCGCGTCCACATACACAACATCGTCGGCGATGTATTCGCCGCTGATTATGGACTTGGATAGCGGGTTTTCAATATGTTGCTGGATGGCGCGGCGCAAGGGGCGCGCTCCGAATTTGCGGTCGAAGCCGGCATCGGCTAGCCAGTCCAGGGCTTCATCCGTCAGGTATATCGATACACCGTGATATTGCAAGCGCGATTGCGTATCCGCGAGTAGCAGGTCCACGATGCGGCGCACTTGTCCCGCCGACAGCGGCTCGAAGACTATGGTCTCGTCCAGCCTGTTCAGGAACTCGAGGCGGAATGTGCGCCGCAGTGCCTCGTCAACAGACGCGCGCAGACGAGATTCTTCGGACTGCCCGCCGGTGGCGAATCCTGCCGAGCGACGGCTCGCCTCTGCCGTGCCCAGGTTGCTGGTCATTATCACCAGCGTGTTGCGGAAATCCACCGTTCTGCCGTGCCCGTCGGTAAGTCGCCCGTCTTCGAGTATCTGCAGCAGCATGTTAAACACATCAGGATGTGCCTTTTCTATCTCGTCGAACAGGATTACGCGGAACGGGCGGCGGCGCACCGCTTCCGTCAGCTGGCCGCCCTCGTTGTAGCCGACATAGCCCGGCGGCGCGCCGATGAGACGCGATACGGTGTGCTTTTCCATATACTCGGACATGTCCAAGCGCACCATGTTCTGCTCGTCGTCGAATAGGTACTCGGCTAGCGCGCGCGCCAATTCGGTCTTGCCCACGCCTGTTGGTCCCAGGAAGATGAAGCTGCCGATAGGGCGATTCAGGTCTTTAAGACCGGCGCGAGCGCGGCGTATCGCGTCCGAAACTGCCACAATTGCGGCATCCTGCCCGATGACGCGCTCGTGCAAGCGCTCCTCCATGTGCAGCAGTTTGTCCGCTTCGCTTTCCAGCAGGCGGTCAACGGGTATGCCTGTCCAG
>VXRI01000223.1 GCA_009838595.1 Chloroflexota bacterium
CGGCTGATTTCTCCGAAGTTCTCGCCCAATCAATTTAGATGCGATTGCCCTGGCTTTGTCCCGGGTATTTACGCCGATGACATTTCACTATGCTATTATAGGGATTTGTGGAATTGGCGGTCAATTCCGGGCGAATGGAGATTACGCATGGACTGGATAGAACGCGCGCGCCGTATGGTAGCGTATCACCCGGAGGCAGTGGACTTCATTCGCAGGGCATCCGACTATTTCCCTGTCGATATGGCGCACATCCATTTATTGTTGCGGTTGTGGGTTGAAGCGGACAATATGGACGCGGTGATACTACCCCTGCTACACGAATTTAATGCCGGTCTGCTGGACGAAGAGGGCATCATCGACACCAACAGGGGCGCATCCAGGCAGCCAACCGCATTCGCGTCGCTTAGCGATGCCAACACTGAAGAAATCGTGTATGAGTGTTTCTGGCACTTGAACTGGCGCGATAGCCAAGCGCTGTCAGTCGTTCTGTCGGTGAACGGCGATGGCGTGTTTCAAGTTTGGGCGCGCGGGGAAGCATCTGCAAGCGAGCATCGTATCGGCTATCCGCCTAGCGAGAACGCATTGAAGGACGCGCTTGTCGCCGTGTATGTCGCTGAGCAGACTGCAGACTGATTCCCCAAGTTCACGACAGTTCGGCGCGAACCTGCCCTGAAGCAGCGCTGGACGCATATTACTCGCCAGCCGCAATGGTGTATCAATCAGGCCGCAAGACTGCTATAGTTCACATCAATATCTGAAACTGGAGCAATCCCAAAATGAAGAATCGAGTAGTGATTACAGGGATCGGCGTTGTTAGCCCGATTGGGCTTGATAGCCAATCCACATGGGAAGGTTTGGTCGCCGGCAGGTCCGGCGTGGACCAGATTTCGTGCTTTGACCCGGAAGGCTATCGCACCACCATCGCAGCGGAAGTCTTGGGCTTCGACGCCGCGCAGCATGTCGGCAGGAAGGAAGCGCGCCGCATGGACAGGTTCGTGCAGCTTGGCGCGGTGGCTGCGCTTGAAGCTGTTGACCACGCTGACCTGAGCATCAACGCAGACAACAGCACGCGCGTATCCGTGATGATTTCGAGTGGCATCGGCGGCATTATCACGCTGTCTGAGCAAGTCAAGGTGCTGGAAAACCGCGGTCCGTCGCGCATCAGTCCGTTCCTTGTGCCGATGATGCTGCCGGACATGGCGTCAGGGCAAGTGTCGATTATGCTCGGCGCAAAGGGACCGAATTACTCCACGGTGTCCGCATGTTCCAGCGGCGCGGATGCCATCGGACAGGCACTCGAAGTGCTGCAGGAAGGCGATGCCGATGTGGTGCTTGCCGGCGGCGCGGAAGCGGCGATATGCCCGATTGGAGTCGCAGGGTTCAACGCCTGCCAAGCACTGTCCACACGCAACAACGACCCTGCCGCCGCGTCGCGCCCGTTCGATGCGGAGCGCGATGGCTTTGTGATGGGTGAAGGTGCAGGTGTGCTCGTAATGGAGACGCTCGAAAACGCCATAGATCGCGGTGCAACGCCGATTGTCGAACTCGTAGGCTATGGTTCGACCGCGGATGCTAATCACATCACACAGCCCGCGCCCGAAGGCGAAGGTGCGGCGCGGGCGATGAAGATCGCTATCAAGAAGGCTGGTTTGCAGCCAGACGAAATCGGCTATGTGAACGCGCACGGCACATCAACGCCGCTGAACGACAAGTACGAGACGATGGCGATGAAGGGCGTGTTCGAGGAGGGCGCGTACAGCGTTCCCATCAGCTCCACAAAATCGATGACCGGGCATCTTCTTGGCGCGAGCGGCGCGCTCGAAGCAGCAATAACCTCGCTCGCGATTGCCAAGCAGACTATCCCGCCGACTATCAACCTGCGAAACGCCGACCCCGAATGCGACTTAAACTACACGCCAAATGTGGCGTTGCAGGGGCGCATCGACGCTGCGCTCAGTAATTCGTTTGGCTTCGGCGGGCACAACGCCTCCCTAGCCTTCCAACGCTACGAGGATTAACGGACAGCGCGTTTGATATTCCTCCTGACATTAATTAACATCGAATAATGATTCACCATTAATTTCTGGGGAAATGCGCGCTGCACACCTGCCCATTGCGAGTCCTAGCCCGTATAGTACGGGCTGAGACTCTTCATCTTCACTTTGATAATTCATAGCAATACCGTGTCATAGCAATATCATGTCAGACACAATACAAAAGATATGGAATCTGCGCGACTTCCCTCCGTTCGGCTTTGCTCAAGAGTTGGGCTTCACACCATTCCACGCCCATCTTCTCTATAATCGGGGTATTCATACATCTGAAGATGCCGAGCTCTTCCTCAACGCAGACGAACGCCTGCTTAACGACCCCACTACGCTCCCTGACATGTCCAAAGCCGTCGAGCGACTTAAGCAGGCGCTTGACGACGGCGAGCACATCGCCATATTTGGCGACTTCGACGCGGACGGCATCACCGGCACTGCCCTCCTGACCACCGCTCTCAGAAGCTTGGGCGTGGTGGTTACGCCATTCCTTCCGAACCGCGCTGACGAAGGGCACGGGTTGAACACCGGAGCGGTCAAAATGATGGCAGAAGGCGGCGCATCGCTGCTGATTACCGTGGATTGTGGCACGACTTCTGTTGACGAGGTGGACCAGGCTGCGGAGCTGGGCATCGACACAATCATCACGGACCATCATACCGTGCTGCCCCAAGTTCCCGCATCCTACGCGCTCATCAACCCACGACACCCGGATTCACGCTATCCATTCGGCGATCTTACCGGCGTCGGTATGTCGTTCAAGCTCATTGAGGCGCTATACGACGCGCTTGATGAAGATTGGCCTGAGCACCTGCTCGAATTCGTTGCTCTCGGCACAGTGGCGGACGTTGGACTATTGAAAGGCGAGAATCGCTTTCTGGTCAAGCGTGGCTTGGAGAGCATGAATCGCACGAAAAATGTCGGCATACGCGCCCTAGCTGGCAGCGCGAGAATGAAAATTGGCACGCTCGACACAGAATCGCTGTCGTTCGGCATAATCCCACGCCTGAACGTGCCCGGACGTCTAAGCGACCCAAAGGTAGCCTTGGACTTGCTGACGACCGATGATGAGGACAGGGTAATTTCGCTCGCTCATGAAATCGAGCATCTTAACGGCAAGCGCCAAGAACTCACTCATCGCGCCGTTGCAGAAGCAGAGGCGCAGGTTGAGCAGCAGAGAGAATTGCCCCATATCCTCATTGTGAAGAGCGCGGAATGGATACCCGGCGTTTTGGGTTTGATCGCAGGCAGATTGTCAGAGCAATACTATCGCCCGGCAATCGCCATCTCGATTGACGGCGAAATCTGCCGTGCCAGCGCGCGAAGCATCCGAGAGTTCAACATCATTGCGGCGATGGGCGAGAGCGCGGAATTGTTCGACGAATGGGGCGGACATCCGCGCGCCGCCGGATTTACTATGCAGACCGCTGATATGCCCGCCCTTGAACAGAACCTGTATCGCACCGCCGCCGAGCAGTTGGACGGACAGGGCCTCGCGCCGTCGATTAACATCGACTGCGAAGTGCGCCTTGAAGCATTCACGCCGAACAACGTCAATTTCATACTGTCGCTCGGTCCGTTCGGCGAAGGCAATCCGTCGCCGGTGTTCCTGACGCGCGGCGTACGAGTGTTGGAAGTGCGACGGGTCGGCTCTCGCGGGCGACATCTAAAAATGCGACTTAATCAGGGGCGCACTACAATCGACGCGATCGCGTTCAATCTGGGGCATCTGGCAGGTGAAACGCAACATCACATCGATGTCGTGTACAGCGTCGGGCTGGACTCATGGCAGGGACGTACAACCCTACAAATGACTGTTCAGGATTTGTGCGCTTCTGGTTGATTGCACGGCGGGGTCTTACCCGTCTGTTTCTGGCTATCTTACCCGACTCTTACGCTTACTGATTCCGCTCACGCCGTCGTCGTTCTGCGCGTGAAACTCTGCGAGCACGACGTTCCTGGCTCTCACTGCTAGCCGTTGCTTGCTGCTCCGGTGTTGCCGGTCGCGCCTTGATTATGAGCAGTGGAATGGTGATAAGCAGCACCAGAATGGCGATAAAGTGCGCTTCTTGCAGCCCTAGCGCCCACACCTTGTCTTGTCGCAGGAAGGTGACCAAGAAGCGCCCGACCGCGTAGAACGACAGATACAGCGCGAACAGCATGCCGTCCGGTCGCAGCTTGTCTCGCAGCTTCCAGATGATGAACAGCGCGGCGAAGTTCCACAGCATTTCGTATGCGATGACGGGCTGCACGGGCACGCCAACGCCGTTGGCGCAGACGCGGGCGTCGCTGTCACCGCTCACCCAATTGAACGCCAGAATGAAGTCTGTCGCTGTCCTAGCGCAATGCTCGCCGTTCACGATGTCGCCGATTCTGCCTACGGATTGCACCAGCAGCAGCGCGGGCGCCGTCAGGTCTGCGATTACGCCAATGGGATGCTTGGCAATATAGCAGTACCCCGCGCCGCCCAGGAATCCGCCCAGAATGCCGCCCCACACGCCTATGCCTCCGCTCCAGATGAATAGGATCTGCAGCAGGTTGAACTGGTAATAGCCCCAGTTGTCGATAACATGGACGAGGCGCGCGCCGATAATGCCGCC
>VXRI01000179.1 GCA_009838595.1 Chloroflexota bacterium
GGTGCGATGCCCGCCGGCAGAACTTGTCACCAACTCGGCGTTGAGCGCGACGGCTACCGCCGGCAGGTCGCCCGCAGGGTCGGCGTGCGCCAGAGAGCCGCCGATGGTGCCCATGTTCCGCACTTGCTGGTCAGCTACCTGTCCCGCCGCGTTCGCCAGCACGGGCGCGCCGCTTTGCACAAGGTCGGACGATTGCAGCGCGGCGTAGGTCGTCATAGAGCCTATAGCCAGCCCGCCGCCGTCAGCCTCACGGATGTATGCCATGCCTTCAACCTTGCCGAGATCGATAAGTACGCTCGGCTCGGAAAGCCGCAGCTTCATCAGGGGAATCAGGCTATGGCCGCCTGCCAGCAGCTTCGCCTCGTCGCCGTGTTCCGCCAAGAGCCTCGCCGCTTCCGCGACGCTCGTTGGCGCGTGATATGCGAATGCGCTTGTAACCATATTTCAGCCTCCTAGTATTTCAGTCTGTCAGTGCGTCAGTCTTTCAGTCAGTTGATATCATTCCAGCTATTCTACTTGGAGGAACTGAATAACTGATGGACTGACGGACTCTTATGACGACATCTTATCCGCGGCGTACTGTACCGCGTTGACGATGTTGTGGTAGCCCGTGCAACGGCACAGGTTGCCCGCAAGCCCGTCGCGTATCTCGGCTTCCGATGGGCTGGGGTTCTTCGACAGCAGGTCGTAGGACATCATAATCATGCCCGGCGTGCAGAAGCCGCACTGCAAGCCGTGCTCTTCCCAGAAGCCTTCCTGAACGGCATGAAGGTCTCCATTTGCCGCGGCAAGCCCTTCGACGGTCATAACTTTGCCGCCATCCGCTTGCACTGCGAATACGGTGCAGGACTTAACGGCGTTGCCGTTGAGAATGACCGTGCATGCGCCGCAGTTGCTCGTGTCGCAGCCCACATGCGTACCCGTCATGTTGAGCGTTTCGCGCAGATACTGCACCAGCAGCAGGCGCGGCTCTACCTCGCTGGTGTGTGATGTGCCGTTGACATCTACGGTAATTGCCTGACCCATACGAATCCTCCCAAAACAATAAGATCAGCATCATAAATCCGACATTAGAGAGCATTTCTCCCAAATGCCACGAATGTGAGCGGGGCATGCCGCCCCTGCGGATTTTCGGCGATTATAACAGGATAAGGCGCAATGGGCTACCCGCGTATTCTGCCCGCGTCGCCTAAAATTGACATGGATATACCGTATGGCAGAATGCGTGTTTGACGCTTGGTGGTCGGTTTGTGCTAGGGCTTGTGCTAGAATGTGGCGGCAAGGTATATGCCTAGCATCATGAAGTAGAGCTCGGATATGACTATCAATAAGTATCGGATAGTCCGACCGGAGCAACGCTGCGAGAACGAACAGGAACAGCGGAGCGAGATGTTAGAAAAATACGCGCCGGGTTCGCCTGTATGAATGCAAAGATCAACTGGCTCATTGGCTTGCCCATAACGTTGACTTTTGGCGTCATCGCCAGCAATTGGATTGACTGAAACTGAAGTTGAGAGGAGACTTCGCTTGAAGGTAGAAGGCACTTTTACGATAGATGCCGCGCGTGCGCATGTCTGGGATATGCTAATGGCACCGGAAACGCTCGCCGGCTGCATACCCGGATGCGAAAGCTTCGAGCCGGTGGACGAAGACACATACAACATTGCGATGCGCGTGGGCGTGGCTGCAGTGCGCGGCAACTACACCGGCAGTGTAACCATCGCAGACAAGCAAAGCCTAGAATCGTACAGGATGGTCGTGCAGGGCAAGGGCAGAGGCGGCAGCGTGCGCGGCGAAGGAGTGCTGACGCTTGCGGACATAGACGGCGGCACGCAAGTGAGCATTGTGGGCGACGCGCATGTTACGGGCGTAGTTGCGCGCGTGGGGCAGCGGCTCATGGGCAACGCATCGCGCATGCTGATGAACCAATTCTTCAACTGCCTGAAGTCGAAGATTGAGAATTGACATGGATGGACAAGATGAATAGGATTTTGCCCCTCCCTAACTCCCTCGGAAGAAGAGGGGATTTTAATGGTTCGAAGGAATAGAAAATGGCTTACGAATACATCGATACGCAGGAAATTGGCGGCGTGCTGGTCATCACGATGGACGACGCGCGCACTCGCAACGCCATTGGCGACGAGATGGCGGCGGAGATTAACGCCGAGATAGACCGCTTGGAGGCGTCGTCCACGCTGCGCGCGCTGGTGTTGACCGGACGCGACCCGTCGTTCTGCTCCGGCGCGAATGTGAAGCGTATGAACGAAGCCAACGAAGAGCGCGACGAGGCGTCCATCCCAGACGACCGGACTCCCTGGCAGCACCTAGACGAGCAGTGGGAAGCCGCTGCGTCGGGCGAGAGCTACATGGACGGCGTGCGCTTTATGCCGCTGAGGCTGCACAACATGCAAAAGCCCACAATCGCCGCTGTGAACGGCTATGCTATGGGGCTTGGCATGGGCATCGCGCTGTCCTGCGATATTCGCATCGCGTCCGAAAACGCGCGTTTCTCAGAAACATTCATCCGGCGCGGACTCATCCCCGCGGACGGGTCGTGCTGGCAGTTGCCGCGCATGATAGGCATCAGCAACACTTTTATCTTGCAATACACAGGCGACATCGTGGACGCGGACGAGGCGTATCGGCTGGGCATGGTCAGCAAGGTTACGCCGCACGATCGGCTGATGGATGCGACGCTTGAGTTGTCGCAGCGCATCGCGGACGGCCCGACATACTCCATGGCGATGATCAAGCGGCTCGTGCAAAAATCGCTGCACACCGATTTGGAAGAAAGCCTGCGTCTCGCCGGACCCGCACAGAACATCGCGCGCCGTACCGCCGACCACAAAGAAGGCGTGCGCGCATTCGTGGAAAAGCGCCAACCCCGCTACATCGGCAGGTAGCTTCTACCGCCACAAGCAATTGTCCACAATCGCCTGAAATCATACACAATCGCCCACCATTCGAGACGACTATGCCTGCTGATGATAAAACGGTCGCGTTCGCCACCTATCCTAACGAGATGGAAGCGCAGATGGTCGCGCAGATATTGCGCGAGAACGGTGTCGGCGCGTATGTTAAGCCGCTTGGTTTTGGCTACGGCGGTGTGGGGATGATCCAGTTCATCCCGCACCAGGTGCTGGTGTATGAGCACAATGTCGCCAGCGCGCGAGAGATTATCGGGCACGGTGAAACTTACATCGATGATGAAGTTGAACTGGATGGGCAGGATTTATGATAGTTCGCTGAGGAACCAGCGGACTGTGGCTTCGAAGGCTCCGGGGAACTCTTGGTAGAACCAGTGGCCGCCGCCTTCTAGTTCTGCAAGGCGCACGGTGGGCGCCTTGTCCGCTATCGACTCGCGCATTTGCACGGCGACTTCGTGCGTCAGCAGATTGCTCTGCCGGCCGCGCACAATCAGCGTGGGCACGGCGACTTTGCTCCATATGTCCCACACGTCGGGGCGCTCGTAGGCGGCGAGCAGTTTGCGGTCGCGCTTCCACACTCGCCTGCCGTCCGCGATTTCGCGCGTCATGCACAATGCCTGTTGCCGCAGCATATCATCCGTGGACTGCGGCTGCCGCAAGCGTAGGCGTTCGACCACTGCGTCGAGCGAGTCCCACTCGTCGGACTCGCTGTTGTAGCGCACAAACATGCTCTGAGAATCCGCATTCACCGCGTCCGGGTCGATGTCAACGACAAGCAGTGCGCGGACGAGTTCGGGATGTTCCGCCGCGAATGTGAAGGCGTATCGCCCGCCCGCCGAGTGCCCGATGAGTATGAAGTCACGCAAGCCGAGATGCGCCACCAACAATTCGAGATCGGAGACATAGTCGCGGTAGCCGTATGCGTTCGGCGTAGTATGCGCGCTGTCGCCGTGCCCGCGATGGTCCAGCGATACGACATGGTATTCCGAGCGCATCGCAGCGGCGAATATGTCCCAGCTTCGCGCGCAGTCCTGCAAGCCGTGCAACAGTACGATTGTCGGAGTATCGGGCGGCGCGTCGTGTTGCGGCGCGCCCCAGTCTGCGTAGTGCAAGCGCACGCCGTTGGCGTTGAAGAATTCGTCTGTAGGTTGATGGAACTGCATATTGCTACAAGCATTCTATCGCGCGCCTATTTTAGTGCGCGGGATTATAGGGGATTTCGTTGGTTATGGCGTCTGAAAAGCGAGCTTTAAGTTGAACGGAATGCGAAGAGGACAACACCTCAATGTCAGAGAGGTCTTTTGAGTCCTTTATTTCGAGGTTGCCATAGCCGGGCATTACTGTGTGCCAGTCTTCTACATCGTAGTAACGAGTTGCGAAAAGGTAAGTCTTTCCGGGTTCAAGCAGATTTAGATCACCCTCTCTGCGATAAACGCTGTTGTCCGACGAGCGAATTCCTCCCTGTTGATTAACCGTTACATCGCCTTGCACTTCCCCTTTGAGGGTATCTAGAACACGCACTTTGAACTGAGTTTCTGGCCAGCCGCGTTCTTCAGTCTGCCCTAATTTCCCGAGAACCCTTCCGATGAATATGTTATGAGTGAAGCCCGCCAACTTTCTGTCGTCTGATAGGCCGGTAGCGGCATGTGCATGGCTTATGTACACGGCTGGTGGGTGGAGGGTGGG
>VXRI01000073.1 GCA_009838595.1 Chloroflexota bacterium
CTGGCTTTTCAACTATTGCTATCCATCGTATAAAACTCGCACACGGGGTTATCTATCTTGTCTCCGTCCTAACTTTCCCCCATTAGGAGGAAGTGATATGAGGGGTATATCAGAAAACGCCCAGAGCGGGCTTGCGGTAGGCGCCTAGCAGCAAGGCGATGTCGGAGTCCATGCCAATTTCGCTTGCTTGCCAGTCGTCCACGCCGCCGCGCGCTCCGTGCCAAAGGCGCACCGCGAGCAGCAGCGCAGCCTCTCTCACGGGTGATGGATAGTCGTAGATGTCTATCGGCGCGTTTTGCGCTATCGACGCCGCCGTCGTGCCGTTCACCCCGCGTCGCACTGCCAGCGTATCGCCGTCGCGCGCCTGCACATATAGCTGCTCGTTGCCAATCAACAGCGTGCTGCCAGCGCCAATTTCCGCGCTTCCGCTTACGACGGCGGATAGCGAGATAGTCAGGGCATCGGCGCCGGCGTTTGCGCCCACGATGCGTGATATACGCCGCAGATGCTGCCACCAACCCCATAGGCCTTCCACCGCGACATTGCCGCGACCAACCGGGAATATCGCCTTGCCGCTCGCCGCGCCGGTGGCAAGCAGCCGCGTGTATGGACGCGAATACGGATTGCCTGCCGATGCAGGGTCCGCGTCATAGGGCAGCAGGTCGTAGTCGTCCGCGCTCCACAGCGTAGCCGGTCCGCTGATGCCGCCGTAAATCCGCACGCTGTCCACGCTCACGAGATCTGGCACGCCGATAGCCGATTCGCCGTTGCCGTCTAGCCGTATCGTAGCCCTGCGCGCGTAAAAGTGTCGGTTGCACCAGCGGTCTATCGCGCCACTCGCCGCCTCTGCCAGCGCCAGCAGCCTGTCATCATTCGCCGTCCCGGTGATGTTCAGCACGGACGGACTTTTCAGCGCGTCCGGCGTAAAGTACGCATGCCCCATCTCAAACCCTCTCCCCAATATGTCGCTCTAATAGTCTCGCGCCAGTAGTTTCGCTCTGGCTGATTCGCCCTGGCTGGTTATTGTCAGCGTTCCTTGCCACTATACTCTGCGCCCGTTCCCGATCCTAACCTTCCCTCATAGGAGGAAGGGATCCCGGAGTCGCCCTCGTCTGCTCTCATCAATGAGGGAAGGTAGTTGTTGGGGGGTGCTCGAATCGTCTATTGATTGTTCGATGGAAAACGCTAACGTGCGCTTACGCGGCTAGGTTGATGTTGTATTGCAAGCCCGTATGCGTGGCGGTGCTGCGTGTGCCGCTGCGTTCTGCCAGCGCGTGGCGGAAACTCACCGTTACGACCGTCTGGCGCTTTTGCGTGTCGCGGTCAACGTCGAGCATCAGCTGCCGGCGAAAGCCTTGCGCCCACTGCGTGCGGTTTACCAGCAGCAGACGCCCCTTCGTGTTCGTCGCCGCGCCGTCCGTAATTTTGCCGTCCACGTCCGCGAGCGCCATCTGCTCGGACACGATGACAGGTATGCCTTCGACAGCGCCCAGCATGCCTGTCAGCAGTGTGGCATTCGGGCCTAGCTTGTCCATTGTGCGATACTGTGAAACCGACTGCGCGCGGATGAATGTGTTAACATCCATAACCCAAGCCAACTGCGACGGGCGCGCGCCGTACTTGCCCAGCTTCGTCCGCAGCTCGTTGAACATGTCGTCTGATACGGCTGCATTGTGATTGTTCGCCTGCGATGTGTTATCCACCAGCGGCAGATGAATGATGCCATCGTAGCCCAGCAGCCAGTGCGCCTTGCCCGACGTGCTCGCCGAAATCGTCGCGCCGTCCGTGTTGATGCCGTTCGTCTTGGTTCTGTCCGCGTTCAGGATGATGTCGTCCAGAACTTCCGCGACATTGCGTACCAGACCGGCGCGAATTTCCGGCAGCATCGCGATAACGCCGTCCTCTTCCAGCGTGAAACTGTACGGCACTTGCCCGACAAGCTCGAACGCGGTTAGCGTTGTCCTGCCGGTGGTGAGCGCGGTGTCCGTGCTCGCGGTGTTCTCCGTGCCGGGGAAGAAGTTCACATCACCGAGCTGACGCGGCACTTCGAACGGGTTAGAGGGCATCGGGAATGTCGGCACGAGCGGCGCAACAAGCGTCTGCAAGTTCACATCCTGCCATAGTTCGCGCGCTTCAAGCGTTGCCACCAGTTCGTCGCCGCTGCCTGCGGTCGTGCTATCCATCGCCGCGCGTGTCATTGCGCCCAGCAGCTGACGGCTGAAGCCTTGAAACTGCCCAGTGTCCTTTGAATCCACGCTGAACCAGCGTTCGAGCCGCCGCTCCGCTGCCGTATGCGACGCCTGTATGTCCGCTGGCGTGATGCTCGCCGCAAGCAGCCGCTTCGCCTCTTCCGCGCGCTCTATCCACGCCGGACCGAAGCCTTCACGCCGCTGCGAATGCGCAAACCGCCGCACCAGCGCCAAATCCAAAATGTCCATGCCCGCGTATGCGCCCGTCGGCACGGTGGGCAGCGCGGCATCCTGCGCGTAGCCGCTCAGCGCATTGCGCCGGACGCTGCGCTCGCGCTCGACCGCCGAGTTCACTGTCCGCGCGATGCGCTCCGTCTCTTCGCGCAGTAGCCCAATCTCGCCGCTCACCGGCTCGAACCGCTCACGCACGAACGAATTGATGTCCGCTAAGTCCTTCCTGATTCCCTGAATATCCGTAGTCGTCATCCCAGACCTCCTCCTGTTCTTCCCATCCTGACTATCCTCTATATCGATGCTTGCCTCTCCTTCTATCAGCGAATCGAGCATTCGCCGGTGAGTCTCGCGCAGCGCGTCCGGGTCTGCCGGCACGGACACGATTGACCATTCCAGCAGTTCGGCGCGAACATCGCGTACGCCGCCGTGCTTGGTGGGCACGCTCTCCGTGGGCAGCCAGCTTATCGACGCCGCCTGCAAAAAGCCCTTGTCCCACGCATTGCGGATGCGTTGCGCGAACGGGTCGTCGTCGAGAAACTCGAACTCCGCCACGATACCGCCGTCCTCCACGCGGCTGATGTTTAGCGTTCTGCCGATGGGCAGCCCGCCGGACGGCGACCGCCCTGTCGAATCGTGCGCCCACATCACCACCGGATTGCGGCGATAATTGTCGAACCGCAGCCCCGCAAGGTCTATCTCCGGCACCGTCCGCGCTCTATCGTTCGCCGCGATGACTACGCTGCGCCGAGTGGCGTCCACCGCGTCGCGCCGCACAATGCTCATGCTCATCGACCGAATCCTATCTTCCATCCATCACCTCCGTTCCCTTTGTCCCATTACGCAGATATATTAGTACTATTGTTCTTATATGTCAAGCATTTTTATGTATTAATATGCAGGATGGACAGGACGAGATACGATAACTATGCTTGGCTATCTTGGGCTATCCCGTGTATCAATGTTAATTGTCCGTGCTTGAATTACCCATATGCCGATGTTACACTCTTGCGCAATCTACGCTCTTGCCGGAGGTGCGCCATGAAACTGGGTAAAATCGCGTTTGGACTATTGGCAATCACGATTACCGCGCTGTTCGTAGCGGCTTGCGGCGGCGCGGCGACTCCACAGCCTACCAGCGCGCCACAGCAGCAAGCGGCGCCGGCGGCAGCGCCTGCACAGGCACCTGCGCCACAGCAACAAGCGGCGCCGGCTCAGCCACAAGCACCGGCGCAACCCGCACCCGCTGCGCCCGCTGCGCCCGTGCAGTCCGGCGCGCCGCTCCCTGTGCCGACAGTGGCGATAGCGGCGGTCGCGCAGGAACGCAGACCGGCTCCTACGCCGACCGGTCAGCAGGCGATTCCCGGCGGCATCCTAGTCCCGCTTGCGGGCTTCGACCTAGGGCACACCGACCCGCACCGCAACACATCGGTCGCCGAACTGTCGTACATGACGCACATCTACCCCGGCATCTTGCAGTACAGCACCGAGACTTGGGTTGATGTTGTCCCTGACCTCGCCACTTCGTGGGAAGTGGATTCCAGCGGCAAGGTCTATACCTTCAAGGTGCGCGACGGAGTAACATACAGCGACGGCACGGCGGTCAGCGCAGAAGACATGGCGTACTCGCTCAACCGCATGGTAGAACGCCCCAACGACATCGCGATGCCGCGTTCCGGCTGCATTCGCGGCTTTATGGACGGCGCGCAGGCGGTAGATCCGGCGACGCTGCAAGTCTCGCTCAAAGACCCTGCAGTCGGCTTCCTTGGCTGCGTCGCATCGCCGTGGATTTCCATTCCGCCAAAGTCCATCCTTGAAGAGGTTGACACCGGCGCAGACCCCGGACGCGAGCTTGAACTCGACGAAGTGATAGGCGCAGGGCCGTTCATCTTGAAAAACTACCAGCGCGGCATATCTTTTGAGGTCGAGCGCAACGCGAGCTACTACGACCAGCCATTCCCGTATCTGGACGGCGTGCGGCATGTCATCGTAACCGACCCTAGTTCGCGCGTGGCGGCGTTCCGTACCGGACATGCGCACAAGGAAGCCGTCTTCCCCGCATTCGGCGCGGACGACGACATCGCTATTCGAGCCCAGATGGGCGACCGGCTCTTCGTCAGCGAGCCGGTAGGTTTTTGCGTGGGCGGCATCCACATCACCCTGCGCAAGGCTC
>VXRI01000064.1:0-2948 GCA_009838595.1 Chloroflexota bacterium
TAACTGATGGCTGACTGGATGCGCAGGGCGCGTGAGCTGAACGACTTGAATGTGCTGCACATCAATAATATCCCCGCTGTGGGGCATATGCGACAAGAGGTGCTCGAACAGGGCGACGATAAGGTGATAGCCGCGGCGAGAGCCGAGGGCAAGACGCCCGCGCAGATTGCGCAGTTCTACACTGACCGTTTCCTCAACGACGAGCAGAAACTAAATATCATCCCCGCTAAAGAGTTCCCGAAGGCGACCGACCACGTGGGGGAGATGCTCGAAATCACCGAGCGCCTTGTGGAACGGGGGCTTGCGTACGAAGTGCACGGGAATGTGTATTACGAAGTGGCCAAGTTCGCCGATTATGGCAAGCTGTCCGGTAACATCGCAGAGGGCGACCTGCTGGAAGCCGTGCGCGTTGAAGCAGACCCTCTGAAGCGTGACCCGCGCGACTTTACTTTGTGGAAAGCCGCTGAGCCGGGCAGAGACCTGAAATGGCCCAGCAAGTGGGGAGAAGGCTTCCCCGGCTGGCATATCGAATGTTCAGCGATGTCCATCAAGTACCTGGGTACGCGAATCGACATTCACACGGGCGGGGTGGACAACATCTTCCCACATCACGAAGGCGAGATTGCACAGAGCGAGGGCTACACCGGCGAACAGGTCGTAAACATCTGGACGCACGGGCAGCATCTGCTCGCGGACGGCGTGAAAATGGCGAAGTCCATGGGCAATTCGTTCATCCTGTCGGATATTGAGGCGCAAGGCATCGACCCACTGGCGTTCCGCTACCTGTGCCTGACGGCGCAATACGACAGGCGATTGAACTTCACATTCACATCACTGAAAGCGTCTCAGCGGGCGTTGCTGCGGCTGCGAAACATGGTCTGGCGGTGGAGTATGCTTGCCAACGGCAGCGCAACGGACGACGCTGTCGTTTCGCAATGGCAAGAACGCTTCAAGGCGCTTGTCGATGACAATCTAAACATGCCGGGCGCACTTGCGCTGACTTGGGAATTGGCGCACTCGGATGTCAGCCCGGCTGAAAAACTAGAGATCTTGGCGTACTTCGACAGGGTGCTTGGGCTGAGCCTCAACAGCGTTCTAGACGAATACACAGTGCCCGGCAGGGTATCGAGCGAGATTTCGCATCGCTCACAGCATCGTGGCAGGCAAGACTACGCGCGCGCCGATTCCATTCGCGCGAGCCTCGCGGATTCCGGATTCGTCGTGCAGGACAGTGGCGTCGCGACTCTTGTGCGTCCGAAGACGGAATGGGAGATGCGGCAGGAACGATGGCATACATTCTCGTCAGAGGCAGAAGTCTCATCTATGCTGGACGAACCTGACAGCGCTGACATATCGGTAGGCATCGTCGCGTGCAACTACCGGGGCGATGTACAGCGGTTGGTTCGCAGTGCCTCCAAGTGGCTGGGCAGCCGTGATGCCGAAGTCGTCGTCGTGGACAACGGCTCTAACGATGGCACCGACGAATGGTTGGAAGAAGAGGCGACCGACAACGATCGTCTGCGCGTCATCCATGTCGATCATCCGCTGGGCGAAGGTTCCGCGAAGCGGATTTTGCTCAAGCAATGCGTTGGCAGAACGGTGGTCATGTTGGATACCAGCGTTGAAGTTACGGGGGATATATTCGGGCCGATAGAACAGGCGCTCGAAGACGATACTATCGGTGTAATTGGACCGTTTGGACTGCGCACGGACGACTTACATCACTTTCACGACGGCGAAGGCGAAAGCGGTGATATGGACGCAATGCAGGCGTACTGCTTCGCATTCAGGCGGCAGCGACTCCAAAATGTCGGGCTGCCGCGCCAGACATTCCGCTTCTATCGCAACTTGGACTTGGATTTTAGTTTCCAATTCAAGGCGCAGGGGTATAGAATAGTCGCTGACCAGGAACTTCCAGTTAGCCAGCACGAACACCGTGTCTGGTCAGAACTCGCCGAAGCAGAGCGTGACGAGCTGAGCCGGAAGAACTACGGTCGTTTCTTGGACAGGTGGGGCGAACCTGCGGACATAGGCGGATTTATAATATCTCAGAAAATAATTTTAAACGTAAATAAAAGAAAACAAAACGACCCCCGCAAACAAAATGGGTCTTTTCTTTGCGCAAAGCAAGTCATACAAGACGAGAAGGAAAGTAATTGCCTGAATTCGCCCAATCAATCCCGGCGCTGTGGATACAGCTCCTAATCACTGCAGGCCTGATTCTATTCGCGTCCAACTTCCTTGCGAAATCCGCAGATGTCATCGCACTGCGGACAGGGCTTGGCCGTTCATTCATAGGTGTGGTGCTGCTCGCGACCGCGACTTCGCTACCTGAATTGGGAACCGGCGTCAGTGCCATTACGCTGGTGGACGCGCCTGATCTCGCCGTGGGAGACGCCTATGGCAGCAACCTGTTCAATCTGTTCATCATCGGCATCCTTGACCTGTTTTGGCGGAGCAAGGGCACGCCCATCCTAAACAGCGTGAGCACGACTTCGGTTACTGTGGGCGCGTTGGGCATCGTTATCATATCCATCACCATCATCGCCGTGCTGTTTCACGAAAGCATCCCGATGGGCGCGCTCGCGGGATGGTTCATTAGCCCGGTCACGATAATCCTGCTGGTGTTCTTCCTATTTTCAATGTATATGATATACCGAGTTGCGCGAACTGACGGGCATTCCGAAGCGTCGGAAGAAAACTATGAATCCGAGAGCCTGTTACGCGCCGGCTTGATATATCTGATTGCGGCGGCGGTGATAATCGGCTCGGCGATATGGCTGGCGCGCACCGGTGAGGGCATAGCGCACGCGATGCACTGGGAGGCGAGTTTTGTTGGCACACAGTTCCTCGCATTCAGCACATCGCTGCCGGAACTTGCCGCGTCCATCGCCGCGTTGCGCATTAACGCTCCCGAATTGGCGATTACGAATGTGCTGGGCAGCAAT
>VXRI01000064.1:2958-4575 GCA_009838595.1 Chloroflexota bacterium
GGGCAGCAACCTGTTCAACATGGGCTTCATTCTGACAATTGACGATTTGGCGCTCGTGGGCAAGCCGCTGTGGTCGTCCATATCGTCAATTCATGAAGCTACGGCAGTATTCGCCATCATCATGACGAGCGTGGTCATACTCGGCTTAATGGTGCGAAACAGATCACGCCCGTTCAAGTTCGTAACCTACGAATCAATGGCGCTCATCGCGCTGTATATCATCGCCAGTTTGTATGTGTTCAGCTTCGCCGCATAGCCCGTATATTGCATCGGCGCTGGCAATCGCCGCGTACTTGACACGGGCAAGCGGCGCGAATACATTACTCGCATACAAAACATTACGGAGGAGATAAGCATGTTCTTTGAGCTTAGAGAGTACAGGACGAAGCCGGGCCAGCGGGAGAACTGGGTGCGCTTTATGGAAGAGACGATCATCCCGTTCCAGACCGGCAAAGGCATGGTAATCGTCGGCAGTTTCGTCGGCGAGGAAGAGGATAATCTCTACATCTGGGTGCGCCGATTCGCCAGCGAGGAAGAGCGCGAGCGCCTCTACGAAGCCGTGTACGACAGCGACACATGGAAGAACGATATCGCTCCCGCCATCCCGGACATGATGATTCGCGACAAAATTGTCGTCCGCCGCATCGAGTCCACACCAATGTCCGTAATTCAGTAACGAATACGCTTTCGCATCAGAAAACTACGCGGCTAGAGCGACATGAAAGCGAATCGCGACACAGCGAACAGGGCGGACTTAGTTCTGCTTAACGCAAATGTCATTGCGCTTGACGCCGCGCATCTTCACGCTGATTCAGTCGTTGTGTCCGGCGGTCGAATTGCTTGGATTGACGAGAGCGATAGACTGCCGTCGTCCGTTCGTGCATCGGCGAATGTCATAGATTGCGGTGGACAGACGCTAATTCCCGGCTTTATCGACGCGCACTGCCACTTGCTTGCATATGCCGCAAGCCTGCTCGCGGTGGATTGCTCTTCTGCTTCCACTTCCACCATCGACGACATTATTATTCAGATACGGCGGCGCGCGGACAATACACTTCCTGGTGAGTGGATTCGCGGCACGGGTTACACCGAGTTCGACCTGCATGAGAAGCGTCATCCGACGCGCTGGGAATTGGACCGCGCCGCGCCGTATAACCCCGTTCGTCTGAATCACCGCTCCGGGCATGCCTGCGTGCTGAACAGCATCGCGCTTGAGCGCGTGGGCATTGACATTGCCAGCGAAGAACCGCCCGGCGGCACGATAGCCCGCGACTTAAAGTCCGCCGAGCCAAACGGCTTGCTCCTCGATATGGATGAATGGCTTGACGCACGGATTCCACCTATGAGCGAGCGCGAACTTAGCAATGGCATGGCGCAGGCAAATCAGCAATTCCTATCGCAAGGCATCACTTCGGTCGCCGATGCGACAGTGTCAAATTCGCCGGATAGGTGGAAGTTGTTGCGCCGCCTGAAATGCGACGGCTTGATCACGCCATCCCTGACCGTAATGCCCGGCGCCGCAAATCTCGACGAATTCGCTGACGAGGGTCTGCAGTTCGGTTACTGCGACAGTGTTGCTGCAATAGGGCCCGCCAAAATTATACTTACCAGAACTAG
>VXRI01000324.1 GCA_009838595.1 Chloroflexota bacterium
TCGTAAGGCTGGTGAGCTGATACAATCTGCCATCTGCATCTCGGCGGTTATACTGCTTTTTGACAGAATCCGAAGGATGCTCCGCGTACATCGGATTCCAAACCGCGCTGACTGATTTAGTAACTCTAAGTATCACGTCATGATTTCGCGCGAATCTGGTGGACGCCAAGCCCTTTGGATTACTGCGTTGCCAAATTATCTCATTCCCGAAGTGTCCCTCACCAAATGTCGCGTCCAAAGTTAATTTCAGATAGTGGCTTGCGGTTGTATCGCAATGCAGATACACGCTGCCAGTGTTCTTCAACACGCGGCGCATCTCCAGCAAGCGCACCGCCATCATGCATAGGTACGACTGCATGCTCTTGCCATGCGTCAGCCCGGCGGCTACGAGCGTCTGGTATATGGCAGGGTGTTCGTCCGCAATCAGCCCCATCCAAGCGACATCAAGGTCCGAAAGCGTCCAAGTATCTTTGAACGCCGCGCCCGCCGCTACGCTGCCTATGGGCGCTTCGTAATCGCGGTTCGAGTTAAACGGCGGGTCAAGATAAATCAAATCCACCGAATCGCTCTGTTCATCCCGCGCAGGATGTCGAGGTTATCGCCCGTCCAGATGGTCTTGTCCGCAAAATTCGCCTGCATACTTCGCGCTCCACATACATAATCATTGCCCAAAGATTACCACATTCCCGCAGTAATCCATCCCATCTATTCTGCCAGCTTCTCTTTTGACATCCACCGCTATTCCCGTCTAACATCTACTTGCGTATTCAGAAACGGGGGGCAAATCAAATGAATGTCGAACAAGTCGCAGAAATGCTTACGGCGCAAGATAGGCGCGTTTCGGTGGCGGAGGCGGATACTTGCGGGCTGCTAGGGTATCTGTTTAGCACCGTGCCGGGCAGCTCTCGCTGGTTTCCGGGCGGCGTCATCGCCTATACGGGCGGACTGAAACAGTCCGTTCTCGGCGTGCCGGACGAAGTTTACAAGAACAAGGGCAGCGTCAGCCCGGAGGTCGCTATCTCTATGGCGACGGGCGCGCGAGACCTTACATCCACGGACTACGCACTGTCCGTTACGGGCGTCGCTGGCCCTACGGGCGGGCGACCGGGCATTCCGATTGGCACATTCTACATCGGAATCGCAGGACCGGATGGGCTTGAAGAGGCAGAGCGCATCGAGACCGGCTCGACTGAGCGCGACGCGAATAAGCGCGCTGCGGCGCAGGCTGCGATTGATTTGCTGGGGAAGTATTTGTCGTCGGGTTGAGCACCGGCTATGGAACATTGCTATCCAAGTGTGATAGCCTAATCTATTCTGATTTTGTGAGGATTGGCGTTTTTGCCCATCCTAACCTTCTCCCAATGTGGAATGGGGTTATAGACTTCGCTTTCGTCTTGCGTTCAAGCAATGATGCTTGAACGGTCGAGAGTCGTTAACGGCACAAAGTCATTATCGGCATTACGCTACTAGCACCGGA
Source organism: Chloroflexota bacterium (assembly GCA_009838595.1). Taxonomy (GTDB): domain Bacteria; phylum Chloroflexota; class Dehalococcoidia; order Lucifugimonadales; family JADFKI01; genus Bin90. The sequence continues at coordinate 1,478 of VXRI01000324.1, forward strand.
GAACGCTTAATGGTATCCATCTCCTACGACAAGTTCACCCTGCCAAATGGCTTGGATGTCATCCTGCACGAGGACCATTCCTTGCCTGTCGCCGCAGTTAATATCTGGTATCATGTCGGCTCGAAGAACGAAGAGCCGGGACGCACGGGCTTTGCCCACCTATTCGAGCATGTGATGTTCGAGGGGTCGAAGCACCACAAGGGCAGTTTCTTCGATCCGCTGCAGAAGGTCGGCGCGAATCTTAACGGCTCGACATCGACGGACAGGACAAACTACTGGGAGAATGTGCCGTCCAACCATCTCGAACTCGCGCTGTGGCTCGAATCGGATAGGATGGGCTACTTGCTGGACGCGGTTGACCAGAAGGCGTTCGACATTCAGCGCGATGTGGTGAAGAACGAGCGTCGACAGAGCTACGAAAACCGTCCCTACGGCATGGCGTATCTGGCGCTGCAGCCGACAGTCTTCCCTGCGCCGCACCCGTATAACTGGCCAACCATCGGCTCGCAGGAAGACCTGGACGCCGCAGAACTCGACGACATTAAGGACTTCTTCCGCAAGTTCTACGCGCCATCGAACGCCAGCATCGCAATCGCGGGCGACATCGATCCGGGGAGCACACGCCGCCTTGTCGAGCGATACTTTGGCGACCTGCCACCGGGTCCGCCCATCAATCGCATACAGCGCATGGACTCCGAGCTTAATGGCACGGCGTCGCTCGTTATGCACGACCGCGTGCAGCTGCCTCGCCTTTACCTTGTCTGGCCTACGGGTGCAGCGTTTGATAATGAACAACCCGCGCTCGAAGTGCTTTCCGCCATTCTCGGCGATGGCAAGAGCAGCAGGTTGTATCGCAGTCTAGTATATGAACGGCAGATTGCGCGCGATGTCGCCGTCTTCCACTATGGACAGGAAATCGCCGGCGAGTTCTTCATTCAAGTTACGGCGAACGCGGGCAAGAGCCTCGAAGAAGTAGAAGACATTGTGCGGCGCGAGCTAGACGGCTTGCGCGAATCCGGTCCAACCGAACACGAGTTGCAGCGCGCGAAGAATCGCATCGAAAGTCAGCATGTGCGGCAATTGGAGCGCGTGGGTGGCTTTGGCGGCAGAGCGGACCAGCTCAACTTCTACAACACTTATACCGGCGACCCGTCGGGCATCAACACCGACTTGGATCGCTATCTCGTGGTCAGCGCCGAAGATGTGCGCCGCGCCGCGAAGACTGCGCTCGGCTCGAATATGGTGCGACTTGCCGTGCTGCCGGAAGAGCAATTGTCCCCGGCGACCGAGACGCTTGATCGCACTGCAATGCCGGACGCCGCAGCGTCGCCGAGCTTCAGCCCGCCCGTGCCAACGCGCGCCACGCTGTCAAACGGCATGCGCGTGGTCGTAGTGGAAAAGCCAGGACTGCCCATCGTGGCGCAAGGGCTGCTGCTTCGCGCGGGCGGCATAACCGATCCTGCGGACAAGCCTGGCGTGGCGAGCTTGACTGCAACGATGCTCGCGGAAGGCACAGCGACACGCAGCAGCCAGCAGATTTCGGACGAGATGGAGTTCCTCGGCGCACAGCTGCGGGCAAGCGTATCGCGCGAATTCTCCACGCTTGCCGTGGAGACACTCACTTCGCACTGGCAGCACGCTCTCGAAATTATGGCGGATGTTACGCAGAACGCGACATTCCCGCAGCAAGAATTCGAGCGCGTTCGCAGCGAGCGCCTGACCGACCTAAGCCGCATTTCGGACAGCGCGCAGGCGATCACCGGGCGCGCGTCGCAGGCGATACTGTTCGGCGCGGGCACACGCTACGGGCATCCGTTGAGCGGCAATGAAGCGGCGGTCAAGTCGGTCAGCCGCGACGACCTGATAGTACATCACGGCGCGCGCTACGGTCCGGACGGAGCGACGCTGATTCTGGTCGGCGATATACAGCGCGACGAAGCGCTTAAAAAGGCTGAGAGCGCGTTTGGCGCGTGGAAGGCTGGCGGCGCGTCTGATTTCGACTCCGGTTCAGACGAGCAGCCTGCGGACGGCACGACCACCATATATCTGGCAGACAAGCCGGGGGCTGCGCAGTCCGTCATCCGCGCGGGCTATCTGACGATACCGCGCCACCATAAGGATTACTTGGCGCTCAACTTGTTGAACTACATCCTCGGCGGGCAATTCTCCGCGCGCCTGAATATGAACCTGCGGCAGGACAAGGGCTATAGCTACGGCTACATGTCCAGCATCGACTGGCTGACACGGGCGTCAGCGCTCGCGGCCGGCGGCTCGGTGCAGACTGAGGTTACGAAGGAATCGGTCGCTGAGACCATCAAGGAGTTCGACGAAATCCGCAGCGCGCGCCCGGTTACGCAAGAAGAGTTCGACGATGCCGTTGGCGGCATACTGCGCGGCTTGCCAAGTCAGTTCGAGACGCACGGGCAGATGCTGTCACAGCTTATCCGCCTAGTCGCCTTCGACTTGCAGGACGACTACTTCAGCACATACGCGGATGCGGTGTCGAAGCTGACGCTTGCAGATATTCACCGTGTCGCGGAGACGCACATAAAGAGCGGCGCGCTGAAAATCGTAGTCGCCGGTGACGCTGCAACCGTCGAGCCTGCGTTGCGCGAATTGGGCTTGCCCATAGTGTGCATAGACTACGAAGGCGCGGAATTGGGCTAATCTATAGAAGAACGCTCTTCTATCTGTGTGATTGCCGCCTTTCCGCAAGCTGTCATTTAGCGTTATTGCCAGTCGCGCAGTACTCTGGATAGGAAGTTTTCGGTTGGGCGGTACTATTCGCGCCTTATCATCAATGCCTTATATTGGCGGGTTGTCCGGCGTCTCGGCAGATTCATTATTTTTGCCATTGCGCCGGCTATTGGGCGCGCCTACAAGTTCTGGCATTACCTCAGCAACCGTGCGCGAAGTCTTCATCAGTAAGATAGCAGTTGTTCGTGGCTCTGGCGATTCCCGCATTCGCGCGCTTACAATGCGCCTTCCGTCGTCTCACATCGAGTTAACGACGATGAGTGAGGGTGTCTGAAAAGTCATTATAAGGTATGATGTGCTAATATGCGTAGAATAAGTCTG
>VXRI01000106.1 GCA_009838595.1 Chloroflexota bacterium
GTGGTCAATTCGGATGGCACCATCTGGCTCCCCGACCCGCCGTACGGCATCCTCAGCGACCGCGAAGGGCACAAGGCGGACAGCGAACTCGCCGGCTGCTTCGTGTTCCGCCTAGAGCCGGACACCGGCGCGCTTGAGGTCGTGGTGGATTCGATGGACAGGCCCAACGGCATCGCGTTCTCGCCGGACGAGAGCATTCTGTATGTCGCGGACACCGGCGAGCCCGGCAACGTCATGGCGTTCGATGTGGAAGACGGCAGGCGGCTGACGAATGGTCGCGAGTTTGCGGTCGTTAGCCCGGGCAAGTCGGACGGATTCCGTTGCGACACGGACGGCAACATCTTCACGAGCGCGGCGGACGGCATCCATGTGTACAGCCCAGACGCCGAGTTGCTGGGCAAGATTCTGGTGCCCGAAGACCGCAACGCTAACTGCTGCTTCGGTGGACCCGACAAGAACCGCCTGTACATCTGCGCCGACAAGTCGCTGTACTCAATCGTGCTGAACGCGAGAGGGGCGCAGACGCCGTAGGCATCGATGAATATGGATGGACAAGATAAAGAGGCTAAATAAAGCGGCCCGGCTTTGGGTGTTGTCTGCGGCTTTGGTTCTTGTCGCGGCAGCAGTAGCGAGGGAAAATTACTTGTTCGACAGATGGCTGGCATTCTTCCCGACGAAGGAGATAACGAATACTCCCGATGACCTAGGAATGCCCTTCGAGGAGGTGTACTTCCCCGCAGCAGACGGCACGCAGTTGCACGGCTGGTTCATCCCCGGCAGAGGCGACGATACTCTCGTCTGGTTTCACGGCAACGCAGGCAACATCAGCAACCGAGTCTATAACATCATGCTCCTCTACCAACACGTCGGCGCGAATGTGTTCATATTCGACTATCGGGGATACGGGCGCAGCGAGGGCAAGCCGTCCGAGAAGGGTTTGTACAGCGACGGAGAGGGTGCGCTGGAGTACCTGCGCTCGCGGGATGATATAGACTATGACAGGCTGGCGCTGTTCGGGCGCTCGCTGGGCGGTTGCGTGGTCGCGGAGCTGGCGATGCGTCATCGCGTCAAGGCAGTCATAATCGAGTCTTCATTCACTTCGGTAGATGCAATGGCGCACCACAATCGACCGGCGATTGCATTCTTCATTCCGTCTCGCCTGCTTGTGAAGAGCCGCTTTGAATCTCTCGCCAAAATGCCACGCATACACAGCCCTGTCATGATAGTGCATGGCGATAGGGACATCACCGTACCGATTCGCATGGGTAGGGAGTTGTTTGACGCAGCGAATGAGCCAAAGCGATTCTACGAGATAAAGGGCGCGACACACGACGACACGCACATTGTTGGCGGCGAGAACTACTTTGAGGCGCTGCGAGAGTTTATCGAAGAAGGGTAACGGAGCGCAATTACTCCTCCGGCGCGTTCTCAATAACCTGTATCGCGCGTTCCAGTTCATGCTGTGGATCGGTGAACCAGTCGGCGCTCCAGATGCGGTGCAGCCGCCATCCCAAGTCCTGCAGCACCTGTTCCTTGAGCCTGTCACGGTCTCTCGCCGATTGTGAACTGTGATAAGAATCGCCGTCGCACATGATACCTAGAACATACCGCCCCGGCTGACTGGGATGCGTCACTGCAATATCTACGAAGAACTCGCTGGAGTCGGCGTCGGTGTGGGTTTCATATCCGCGCTCGCGCAGCCTTTCGGCGATCTCGCGCCGGAATACCGAAGCGCCGGCATAGCTCGCCTGAGCCTGCATGGCGGCAAATTCGCCACTGTCAGCATACGCGAGAAAGTTTCTGAACGCGCGCACTCCCTTGCTGCGCGACTCTTGCCTGATGTCGGCGGCACGAAGGTTAGTGAACACTTTGCAGCGCAGCTTCGCTCTGCTGATGAGTACATTCAGGCGTCTTTCGCCGCCATCCTGATTGAGCGGCCCGAAGTTTTGGCGAACTACACCGCCTGCGTCGCGCCCGTAAGCCACGCTGATGAAAATCACATCGCGCTCATCCCCTTGCACATTCTCCAAGTTCTTAATAAAGAATGGTTCAGCCGGATGAGCGTTGAAAAAACTTTCTTGCGTGTTGTCTTGTCGCCTGAGAATCTCCAATTGGCGCTGGATGGCGTCTCTCTGGGCTACGCTGAATGTGGCGACGCCCAATGACAGTTCCGGCTGCCGCCGCGCATGCTCCATGACGGCGCGCGCCACATGCTTCGCCTCTTCTCGATTGACACCGCCGCCTTGGTAATGCGTGTCCAAATGGTGATATTGCAGCCCTACGCCTCGCGCTCGCGCGTCCGGACTCGGAAAGACTACAAGGCGATTATTGTAGAACTCGCTATTGGACACGGCAATCAAAGATTCGTGTCGGCTGCGGTAATGCCAGCTCAGCATCCTGGAAGGCGCGCCCTGCGCGTAGAACAGACTGAGAATGCTCTCCATGTCCGCAGTTACGGAGACTTCTTCCTCGAATGTGAATTCGTCGTCCTCATGGCTGACCCTATCGAAAAAGTTCGTAGGGGGTAGCTGTTTGTCGTCTCCGACGACGACCGCTTGTTCAGCGCGCATCAGTGCGCCGAACGCTTCCACAGGCTTAACTTGGCTCGCTTCGTCGAAAATCGCCAAGTCGAACTTCACACTGCCCGGACTTAGATAGGTCGCCACGGAAAGCGGACTCATCATAAACACGGGCTTTATCTGCTGAATGACGTTCCCCGCGCGCTCTATTAGCTGCCGAACGGGAAGATGCCTCCTTCTCTTGACGAACTCTCTGCTCAGTACGCTAATCTGCCCGGCCCCTTCCCTTTTAGGCATTCTGGACCAGTGCGCGTGAGCGACCCTGACTCGGTTGTGCTCTAAAGACAGCTCGTCCATCTCTTGGAACTGCTCGATTCTCCGCCGGTGAACGGCGGAGTCAAATCCGGCAAGGTTGCTGCGTTCTTCCAAAGCGCGCGTGAGTATGGCATTGTAGCGGGCATTCTCGAAGCACTCGTGCAGGCATTCGGTCGCGCCGCTCCACTCCCATGCCAAATCTACAACGGCTTGGATGCCTTCACTCTCGGCTTTGGATACCGCTACATTAAAGTTCGCCATGTTCCGAAGTTCACGGATGCCGTCTTGCCATTCTGAGAGAAGTCGTTCTTGCTCTTCAAATGGCAGCGCCGCGAGGTCATTCCCGCTGCCAAACTGGCGCGCGTCGTCCAGTTTCAGAGCGTCACGCAGTTCTTTGACGCGCATTCCGTGGACTTCAATGGCGGATGCAGCCTGCTCTTTCAGATTTTGCAGGTACGCAGGGTCAATATCTGCGCTTGCGGGAGAAGCGCCCGCGCCGTCGGCATAGTCAGACACGGCAAGTGTCCGTTCCACCGTATTCTTTATGCTCGCCAAGTCCCTACTTCGCAGCCACCCGTCTCCAAGCACTTCGTTCGCCGCTTGATACAGGCGTTCAACGCCGCTACGCGCTTCCTGCTCGTCCATTATCGCTTTGGCGAGGGCGATTTGTGCATCGACGTCGGCGGGTGGCGCGGCGCGGCATATCGCCTTCAATTGATTTGCGACGCGAGCTTCGCCCTGTGTGTTGAGGTTTCTCGACGACCAGTTCGAGCGATATTGCCGCGTCTGCCCTGCTCCGAAGACGCGTCTCCTGGCGGCGAGCGCGCTGTAAGTTTCGGATACGTCAGCATTCCATGCATCGGGCCTCAGCACTGCATCATACCGCGAATGCAGCCTGTCGTAGCGTTCTAAACAATCTAGCAGCTCTCGCATATCGCGTCGGCGACTTTGCGCCTGCATTGCTTTCGGGTTGGCGCTCTCCATGTTTAAGAACGTCGCCTCAACCTGCCCGGTATCTTCGGGAACGTCTATTCCAAGCTCAGAGCGGAGCCGGCGGGACACGTCCTTCAGGTCGTCCAGCGATTGCTTCGCGGCGGTAAGCGTGTCTCGCAAGCTCGCGTGGACAAGCGGCGTCAGCGCGCGCAGGCGGGAGCCTCGGAATATATGCTCTTTCGGAGTGCCCATGTTTCCTAAAAGCGATTGCAGTTCAAGGACGATTTCAGCTTTGCGGCGATAGTCAGTGGAAGACCACGATTCGCTTCCCGCTACTTTGAGAGGGGGGAAAGCACCGTAGTTTTCCCTCGCTATCCTGAGGAGTTCGCCATAGGCGCGATATGGGGTTACGCCCGTTTCGCCTACGGGCACGTTTACAGCCGCCGCATAGCTGTTCAGGCTGTCGCGTGCGCGGTTCAGCTCGACGAAGTCGTCCGTAATGCCTTCGGTTCGCGGCTCGTTCCGCTCGAACGTTCTTCGGAGTTCACTGATAACGGCTCGCTTCTGTGTCTTGTGGCTGTGCAGCTCGATGCAGGCGTCGCCCAGCCCGATAGCGTCAAGGCGGCGCTTGACTACCTCTAGCGCCGCAATCTTCTCGGCAACGAATAGAACGGTCTTACCTTGCGCTATGCTTTCGGCGATAATGTTCGTTATCGTTTGGGACTTGCCTGTGCCGGGCGGTCCCTGGATG
>VXRI01000284.1:0-458 GCA_009838595.1 Chloroflexota bacterium
ATACACGTCTGAGCAGCGCCAATATCTATTAGCCACTCTGGTAAATGTTGCTTTGCCCCTTCAACGCCCGTTCGAACCGGAGCCATTCCGTTTGTTAGATGAAATCGCACGCGAAAAATCCCAAGCACTCTGATTAGTCCTCTTCGTCTTCACGAATACTAGAAAGTAAGAATGGTTCTTGCGCGCATGTACTTGCCGAATGACTCGGCTCATAGCTGGCTTGTTTGGGCGCACGACCACGAACAAGTCCTTGGTGTAAAAGCCTAACTTAGTATATTCGTTGATGATCTCAACATGCGTTAATTGTTGCTTGTTCGCGCTCACTTCGTCTTGGCACTTGACTATTAGCGTCCCTTTCGGTCGCAGAACTCGCAACGCCTCTTTGCCCGCGCTGATATACATATCCAGAACTGCCGCATGGTACTTGGGGCCGCCGTTTGTAGCCTTGCTATCGGATT
>VXRI01000284.1:468-4501 GCA_009838595.1 Chloroflexota bacterium
ATGAGAGCGGAAAGCCGTGTATGAGTTTGCGCCCGCTAAACTGCTTCTGTCCTTGCGAGAAAAACCTTCCATATAGGGCGGGTCTAACACCACGCAGTCCACGGATTCGTCTTGATACGGCAAATCGCGGCAATCCACCCCGCCCTGAATGTCCGTAGTCATCAGGTCGTATATGCCTTCAGGCACATTTCGCCAGAATACGCCCTTGCCATAAGTTACATCGGCAACGGTAGAACCCTGTGGAACATGTAAGTTTAGTATATCGGGAAACACATCCGCATTGCCGGCGACATGTGCCGAATGCACCAATTCACTAGTAGTCGCTCCACGAGGCGATCTGCGCTTCATGTTATCATCCTTACCTTCCAGAGATTTACTATGCAACTACAATGCTACCCCATCTCGCCCCAATTGTCGCCAGTCTTCATTTCTACTTCGAGCGGCACTTCGAAGCCCACATCGGGCGGGACGGCGGAGGGCATCAATTCCATTACTATCGCCTGCACCTGGGCTAGTTCGTCTCGCGGCACTTCAAATATGAGCTCGTCGTGCACTTGAATTATCATCTTGGAGCGCATGCCAAGTTCGTCGAGGCGTTGCTGAATGCGTATCATCGCGATCTTGATGATGTCCGCTGCCGTGCCCTGAATTGGCATGTTCACCGCCATGCGCTCGCCCGCCGCGCGTGTGTGAAAATTGCGGGAACGAATCTCGCCGATGCGTCTGCGGCGCCCCATGAGCGTCTCCACATAGCCGTCGGCTCGCACCCGCTCTTTGATGCCGTCGATGTAGCGCTCTATGCCGGGATACTTGGCGAAGTATGTGTCGATGAACTGTCTGCCCTCGTCCGCGCTGAACCCGGTCTGCTGCCTGATGCCGAAGGGGCTTAGCCCATACAGCACGCCGAAATTCATTATCTTCGCCACACGCCGCATCTCGGAATCCACATTGCCAATCGGCACATCATAGACGCTCGCCGCCGTCGCCGCGTGAATGTCTTCGCCGTTTAGGAACGCGGAGACAAGCCCTTCGTCGCGTGAGTAGTGCGCCAATATCCGCAGCTCAATCTGCGAATAGTCCGCGCCTAGCAGCGTCCATTCCGGCGCGTTCTCCGCGACAAACGCAGAGCGTACGCGCCGACCCAACTCGGTGCGCACAGGGATGTTTTGCATATTCGGCTCGGTGCTGGACAGCCGCCCGGTGTCGGAGCCGGTCTGCTTGTACTCGGTGTGAATCCTGCCCGTATGCGGATTTACCAGCGCGGGCAGCGCATCGACATAAGTTGACTTCAGTTTGGACAGCTGCCGGTATTCCAGTACCAAGTCCAGCACCTGATACGCCTTCGGATTGACGCCTTCCGCGTTACCGCTGTCCAAGAACTCTTTCAGATCGTCCAGCGCCGCCGCGTTCGTGGAAAAGCCGCCGGTCGCTGTCTTTCTCCTTGCCGGCAGGTGCAATTCCGTGAAGAGCACTTCTCCGAGCTGCTTGGGAGAGTTCAGGTTGAATTCGTGCCCCACCGTGTCGTACATGCTTTGTGTGATGGCGTCTATTTGCTCACCGAGCGCGGTGGACATCGGCGAGAGCACACCCGTGTCGATGGCTACGCCATCGCGCTGCATCTTTACCAGCACAGGCACGAGCGGCATTTCTAGGCTGTCGAATGTGTGGCGCAGGCTGTTGTCCGCGAGTTCGTCAGCAAGCACATCGACGAGGCGGTATGTCATATCGGCGTCGGCGGCTGCATAGTCGGCGGCAGTGGCAATCTCCACCTTGTCCATCGTAGTCTGATTGCGTCCCTTGCCGATGATGTCCTCGATGGGCGTCATCTCTTCCTTCAGCATGGACAGCGCGAGCGGTTTCAATCCGACCGCAGTGCGCGTGCGTCCGCACAGATGCGCCGCTATCATCGTGTCGAAAGCGATGTGCCGTATGTTGATGCCGTAGTTCGCCAGCACGGTCATGTCGTAATTGGCATTGTGCGCGGCAAGCGCATATCTTTTGTCATCCGCGGCGAGGCACGCCTTGCCCGATTCGAGCAACGGCCGCAGGCGTTCCAGCACATAGTCGCGCGCCAGCTGACGCCCTTCTGTGTGCGCTACAGGCACATACCATCCCTTGCCCTCTTCGTTGGAGAACGACAGCCCTACGAGTTCCGCGAGCATCGCCGTCTGCGATGTCGTCTCGGTGTCGAACGCGACAATCTTGGACGATTCGAGCGCGCGCAGCATATCGTCAAGCGCCGTATCGGTATCCACCACGATGTACTCGGTCTCCAAGCGCGGCTCTTGCGGCTCTTTGAACATTCCCATCTGCTCGAAGTCTGCGCCTGCCGCCGGTATTCGGTTGAGCATGCTGAAGAATTCTAGCTCGCGCATCAGCGAGACGACATCGGAGTGCGCGAATCCGCCGAACCGAGCCGCGTCCAAGTTGAGCGTTATCGGCGCGTCTCGCACGATGGTTGTGAGCATCTTGCATTGCAAGGCTAGTTCTTCGTTTTCGCGCATCGTCTTCTGAATGCCCGGCGGCTTTACAGCGTCGATGTTTTCGTATATACCCGCGATGCTGCCGTATTCGTGCAGCAACTTTATCGCCGTCTTTCTGCCCACGCGCGGCACTCCGGGTATGTTGTCCGACTTGTCGCCTTCCAGCGCCTTGATTTCCGCGACGAACTCCGGACCCAAGCCGTCGTAGCGTTCGCGCACGCCGGCGATGTCGTATGCGCGCGCGCGCTGTCTGCCGGAGTCGAGTAGCACGCGCACTGACGGCGACACGAGCTGCAGGATGTCGCTGTCGCCGGTGAGTATCAGCGTGTTCAAATGTGCCGATTCCGCCTGAGCGCCCAGTGTGCCGAGCAGGTCGTCCGCCTCATAGCCCGCCATCTCGAACACCGGCACGCTGAACGCTTCCATGAACTGCCGCACGCGGTCGAACTGTGGTCGCAATTCCGGCGGCGTAGGCGGACGGTGCGCCTTGTATTCCGGGAACGCCGTGTGCCGGTGTGTTGGAGCGGACACATCGAAAGTAACGATGCAATGAGTCGGCTTCCACTCTTCGAGCGTGCGCAGGAACATGTTCAAAAAGCCATACACACCCGACACCACTTCACCCGAGCTTTGCACCGTAAGCGGGTCTCGGATCGCGTGGTGCGCCCGATGCACAAGCGCGTGCCCGTCGATAAGAATCAGCAGCGGGCTACCTTCGGCTTCCAACAGCGGCGCAGCGCCGGTAACAGTGGTCATAATGATTCACCTAGCTCATTCTTGCGTGTACTATGGATTGTACGATGATTATACACGCGCTCCGCGTCGAATCCACAAGGTATCTTTCGGTTAAGGAGAAGGTATGAATGACTACACTGCCGCTACATACGGCGACAAAATCGCCGATGTCTATGACGAAATGTACCCCTTGCGCGTCGATGTTGACGCGACTGTTGATGCGCTTGCCAAGCTTGCGGGCGACGGACCCGCGCTTGAACTCGGCATCGGCACGGGCAGGGTCGCGTTACCCCTTGCGGCACGCGGCGTCGAAGTTCACGGCATAGACGCTTCCGAAGCAATCGTCGCCCAGATGCACGCCAAGCCCGGCGGCAACGAAATCCCTGTAACTATAGGCGACTTCTCAGAGTTCACCATAAGCGCTGATAAGCAACTCAAGCGGTTCAATCTCGTTTATGTCGTCTTCAATACCCTATTTCAGGCAACTTCGCAGGAAGCGCAGATACGATGTTATCGCAGCGTGGCGTCGCATCTAACCGACGGCGGCGCCTTCCTAGTCGAAGCCTTCGTCCCCGATACCACTCGCTTCGTGCGAAACCAGAATGTCAGCGCGGGTAGGGTCGAAGATGACGCCGTGTCCTTCGATGTATCGCGCCACGACCCGGTGAACCAGCTCGTTACATCGCAGCATCTGTTTATCAGCGAGGCGGGTGTCAAGCTATATCCTGTGCAGGTACGCTACTCTTGGCCCTCCGAACTTGACCTCATGGCGCAACTCGCCGGGCTGCGCCTCCGCGAGCGTTGGGGCGCCTGGG
>VXRI01000292.1 GCA_009838595.1 Chloroflexota bacterium
CCACAAACTACCGTGATGCCCTGAGGATTCTGTACAACCGCGCCTGGCGCTTGCTGTTTAGATGCTTCATCGCCCAAGTCTTCAAACGCGCCGTTATAGATAGCCGTTGCCTGATGCACCTTTAGCTGTCTGCCGTTCCAGCGTGTAATGCTGCCGGGCCATGGATGATACGCCCGCACCTGCCGCGCAATGTAATCTGCCGAATGTGTCCAGTCGATTACGCCATCTTCGCGCGTAAGCAATCGGGTAATCGTCGCGTCCCCTTCGTAATGGGGTTTCGCGGTGACTGCACCATCACGCCACTGAGGAAGGCATTCGATTAGTAGTTGTGCGCCAATCTCGAACAGACGCGGTGTCAAATCGGCGGTTGTCTCCTCTGCGCCAATATGCGTATCTTGCTGTGCGATGATTGGACCGGAATCCATGCCCTCGTCCAACCGCATCAAAGTAACGCCAGTTGTCGTATCGCCGTTTAGTATCGCGGACGCCACCGGCGACGGACCGCGATACTTTGGCAGTAAAGACGGGTGTAGGTTCAGCGCGCCCAATGGCGAGACAGCGAGCGTGTCGGCGGGCAAGAACAGCCCATACGCAACAACGACGATGACATCCGGCTGTAGCGCTGCAAGTTGCGCGCGTGCCTCAGTGTCGCGCCTGAGTGATGCGGGCTGAAAAACGGACAGCCCGCGCTCAATTGCCGCCTGCTTTACCGGCGGCGCGGTGAGTCGCCTGCCGCGCCCGGAACGCCGATCAGGCTGTGTATAGACGCCGGTGATTTCACAGCCCAGCTGAAGCAGCGCATCGAGAGCCGGCACAGCAAACTCAGGCGTGCCCATGAATATGACCCGCAGTCTCGTGTAATAATCTGCGCTAGTTACCATCGCACACTCCGTCTTCGCAGCACAGGGCGAACTCAGACTTTATCTCGCCAAAGCGCACATCGTCGCCAATTTCGATGTCCAAGTCGCCTACCCCACCTGCGTTTATCTCGAATGTATATGCGGCGGGTACGGCAGACTGATATATTTCAAGCTGCGAAGATGGAATGTCGGGCGGGGCGTGCTGCACGTTTTCAGTAATATCGACGACGGTGCAGTCTTCGCCGATCCATACGAAATCTAGCGGGAAGCGCATACCCTTCATCCAGAACGATGATGCGTGTCCAGTCTCAAAGATGAACAGCATGCCTGTTTGCTCGGCTAGGCTGTCGCGTTCGCCCAAGCCTTTACTGCGGAGTGTAGGAGTGTCGGCGATTAAGACGCTGAATCTAGCGTCTCCAATGGTCAAGTAGGGACCTGTTGGCGTGGGGTGCGGCGTGACTGTTGGTTCGGGCGTTGGCGTGGGAATTGGCGTGGATGTCGCAGTTGGCGCAGGCGTATAGGTTGCCGCAGGCATCATTGTCACGGTCGGTAATGCAGTTCGAGTCGCGCTTGGCAATGGCGTGTGCGTAGGGTAGGGCAGAACGGCAGGCGGTGGTGTGGCAGTTGTTGTTGCCGTTGTCGTTGCGGGCTGTGTTGCGGATTGGTCGTTGTTTGACGCGCATGCCGCAACGCCTGTTAACAGGACGAATGCGGCAGCGAAAGTTGCAATACGAACGAACATAGCACTACGCCAGATGTACCAGAGTCGCACCGTCACCGCCGCGCTCGCGTGCCTCGGCTTCGAATGACCTTGCCAGCGGGTGCCTCGTCAGATGCTCGCGAACTGCGTTTCTAAGGATACCCTAGCCGCGCCCATGTATTACGCGCACAGAGTTGAATCCGTCGCGCACTGCCTTGTCCAAGAACAGTTCAAGCTCGGCAAGCGATTCGTCGGCGCGCATTCCGCGCACATCCAACTCGGTCGAATCTAGCATCGGCCCTATTTGGATGCTGACCTCAGGCTTACCCTGTTCTGGCTGCTGCTCGATTAGCGATAGGCGAGACGGCTGCACCTGAATTCGCACATTGCCGATACCAACCTCGGCGTCGCTGCCGTTTTCCGGCAACGACACGAGCACGCCACCGAGATTCAGCCCGCGCACGAACACCTTGTCGCCGACTTCCAATTCGCGCGGCATCTCACGGACAGGCGTTGATGTCGGTACGGTTGCGCGTTCTGCCGCAATCTCCTCGCGCAGCCGCCGGATGTCCTCGCGCGCGCTTTCCGTATGCACCATGTCGGACGAACCGGCAGGCATTCCCCACGAAAGCGACGCTTCTGCCGCCTTCAGCCTGCGCTGCGTCTCGTCGAACTGCGCCAATACGCCGCGCCGTAAGCCCTCCAGCATATCGTCGCGGTGCGTTATGAGATACTCAATCTGCTCGTCCAATTGCTGGCGAAGTGCGTCCGTTTTGCCGCGAGATTTCTCGGCTTCCTGCAACAGCGCTTGCAACTGATTACGCTCGCGTTGCAACTCGGTCAACCAGTCTTCGAAGCGCAGGTATTGCGGCTCAATAGCGCCCTGCGCATTCTCCAAGATATGCTCCGGCAGCCCTAGGCTCGCGGCGATCGCCATCGCATAGCTACGGCCGGGTATCCCCAGCGTCAAGTGATATGTCGGCGTCAGTGAATCGGCGTCCAACTGCACGCTGGAATTCATCATGCCCGGCGAAGTCTCCGCGAACGCCGCCACGCTGCGATGATGCGTGGTTGCTATCGTGGACACCTTTCTGTCCGCCAAGTCTTCGAGAATCGCCCGCGCGAGAGCCGAGCCCTCTTCCGCGTCCGTGCTGGTGCCGAGTTCGTCCAGCAATATGAGCGATTCGGGAGTCGCCGCGCCGAGAATCTCGATGACATTGTACATGTGCGAACTGAATGTGGACACGGACTGTTCTATGCTCTGCTGGTCGCCCACATCGGCATACACGCCGTCGAATGTGGGTAACACGCTGCCATCGTCCGCCGGTATCTGTAACCCCGCTTGGTGCATCAGCGCGAGCAACCCGACAGTCTTCATTGCTACCGTCTTGCCGCCCGTGTTCGGTCCCGTAACCACGAGTACCGACCAGTCCGGACCAACGCTCACATTGACCGGCACGACATCCCTGCCCAGCATCGGATGCCTCGCGTTGATAAGCCGCACATGCATTTCGACTGCTGGTTGCTCTTTGCTATCAGCATTATCATCGGAGTTTGCATCGCTAGACTTGGCGGCTGTGCCGGAAGCGGCGGGCGCTGATGCGGCAGGCGCGAGTTCGGCGGGCGACAACGGTCGAACACCGCGAATGCCGTAGCTATAACGCGCGCGCGCCAGTATCAGATCAAGGCGTGCCGTCAGCTCACTGCCGCGCTGAATGTCGCGCGCCAACTCGCCGACGAGTGTGGACAGATCGCGCAGTACCTTGCGAATTTCACGCTCTTCGGCGAGTGCGAGCTCGCGCCAAGTATTGCCAATTTCGACCGTGGAGAACGGTTCTACGAATAGCGTCGCGCCGGTGTTGGACGCGTCGTGGACAATGCCGGGTACGCGGCTGCGCATCTCCGCCTTGACCTGCACGACTAGGCGGTCGTTGCGCACCGAAATCACGTTGTCCTGCAGCGCGTTGTCTGACTGGGCGCGTTGAATCAGCGTATTCAACGAGTCCGTAACGCGTTGATATGCCTGCCGTATCTGGCTGCGCAGCGCGCGGAGCGTGTGCGTGGCGTCGTCGCGCACCACGCCCCTGTCTCCGATGCGCCCGCGAATTTGCCGCGTCAATTCGCTCAGATTGGGTATGCTCTCAGCGAAGTCAGCGAGCAGTGGAGCATGCTGCCGCACCGCGAGGACGCCGGACTTCGCGTTCGCCTGCACATCGATAGTCTGTGCGACCGCGAGCAATTCCAGCCCAGTAAGAATGCCGCCGATGGACGCGCGCACGACCGATTCTTCGATGTCGTCAGGGCAGAACATATCCACCTCGCCCGCCTCGTCAAGCACTGCACGACCCTCTGCCGTCTCCTGCTGCAACATAGCGACTTCGTAGTCGTCATACGACGGTTGCAATGTTAGGGCGAGTTGCCGCGCGGGAAAGAAAGTGGCGCGCTCCGCCACCCGTCCGCGTATGACGTCGAATTCCAGCAGCGCTTGCGCCCTATCCCGCAGCGCAGACCTGCCATCTTCGACTTCCGATTCTTCCGTGTACACTTGTTGCTGCATTGCATCATTTTATCAGGATTTCTGGGGATGGGCGTAATACTATTCCCGCCTTTAGCCCCATTTATTTGAGCAGTTCGGGTCAGGTGTGTGATTAAAGTGTGTGCATTCCAAATAAGCACTATGCCTAATCCTGCGCTCATCGTATCGGTCATCCATACCAAATCACTCACACACCTAGAGGCAGGAAGGCGATCCGTTTCTTATTATTAATGGGGAAGGCTTATGAATGAGTGCCGCGCGCGAATTGGTTATGCAACCGGCTACATATCGGCCTTGTATTCTTCACCGTCATAATGGACGCCCTGCGTGGTGTGAACATGCCATAGTTCTATAGTAACCATTGGTGCTAGTTGGAATCAGAGGGTGAATTGAGCAATAGAAAGT
>VXRI01000103.1 GCA_009838595.1 Chloroflexota bacterium
AGTTTCTGTCGCCCAAGACTGTGGGCAAGCGCCCTGATGTGAGTTCGGGGACGATATCTGTCTCGTGGATGTTGGCAGCGCCACGCTGAAGCCCACGGCCACAGAGCATCGTATGAGCGTGGGCAATCTTTGCATAAACAGCAGCAGACTTGCCCGTCCGAATCCTCTGTCAGCCAGTGTCAGGGGGCGTACCGTCGTGGGCAAGTGAGTAACCGGTCTGCGAATGAACATCTCTTCCAGCCTGTTATGCGATGGGTTCAGTTCCTCCGGACAGGACACCCGGCTCAACAGCGGCAATCCCCTTCGTCTGAAACACACCGCTGCGAACAGGCGGTTGATGCCACTGTCTAAGTCAGACCTGTCTATCATTATTGGCATCATTCCCTTGATGCGCGCTGACGTTATGATGTGGGGCATCAGCGTGGTCTGCGCCGAAAGGGTGTCCACTTCGTAGTTGGATAGGAACTTCTTGTTGTGGCGGTGAGAGGCGCTTACGGAAATGATGGAGCAAACTATGGCTCTTGCGAGACAAGAAAGGACAGATGCCTGCGGGACAGGAACGCTGTGGTCAGCAACGCAAGGTTAACTCTCCCGGTGGCTCTGAGTGTAGGAAGGGCGCAGTAGAGAAATAGGCTGATTGTGTTGTACCATCTCATCGGTCGGACTCCTCAGAAAAGGGTGTGTTTCAACTCGTATCTTCTCTGAGTGTCCGACCTTTTTCTATATCCTGTTCAATACTGGGTACGTGTGAGGTTGCCGGGACGGTTGCGTGAACATTGGACATTTATCTTACAGTAGAAGGCTGGCTTGTGGCGGAAAGTGTATATCCTACCCATCCTGTCATACCTTGTTAGTTTCGTCGCGGCCTATGCCGTTCGTGATAAAATACCGCTATGGCACCCCTAAATTATGATGGACAGACTCTGACCTCGCTGGTCGGCAATAGCATCTTCGACTATGCCGATGCTCTCAGCGTGCGCGTGCCGACTTCATGTGGCAGAACCGGCGAGTGCCACGAGTGCATCGTCGAGATAAAGCAGGGGATGGACGCGCTATCGCCGCACACGGATGCGGAGGCGTTCCTGCGCGAAGACTATAGGCTCGCATGCCAAGCGAAAATTGTCGATGCGGATGCCGCTGTGGAGTTCGCCGTGCTGCGCCGTCAGCCGCGCATTCTGACGCGCTCCGTGCGTCGTGACATCACTGTCGAACCTCACACCACGCGCGACGGCGATGGCGTGATCTTCGATGGCGTGCGCATTGACGACTATCGCGGGCAGATGTACGGCGTCGCCATCGATGTCGGCACAACGACCGTCGTGCTGAACCTAGCCGATTTGGAATCGGGCGAGATATTGGACACCGCATCTTTCGAGAATCCGCAGCGTTTCGGCGGCAGCGATATTATGCACCGCATATCATACGACGGCGGTGACTTCCCCGGCGAACTGCGGCAGGTGATGCTGTCCGCGCTGAACTTCGAGATAGGGGAGTTGAGCCGGCGGCACGGATTCCATCGCAGGCGCATCTACGAAGTCGTAATAGTGGGCAATTCCACGATGCGCGATATTTTCTTCGGCTTCGATGTGCAGCCAATCGGCGAGCGCCCGTACAAGTCCATCACCGAACTCGAAATGCTAGAAGGCAAGCGGCAAACGACCGCGCTGAATGTAAAGGCGTCCGAAATCGGGCTGCGCGTCTTCCCCAACGCGAATGTGTACGGCGGACCCTTGATAGGCTCACATGTCGGCGCGGATGTCGCGGCCGATATGCTCGCCGTGAGCATGGACGAAGAAGATGAAGTGGTGATGCTCGTCGATGTTGGCACGAACACGGAGGTCGTGCTGGGCAACCGGCATCGCCTCATGTCCGCGTCGTGCCCGGCGGGACCGGCGTTCGAGGGCGGGCAAGTGCGCTATGGCATGCCGGGCTACGACGGCGCGGTGGAGAGCGTAGCGCTGGACGGCGATGGAGTGGACTACCACACGATTGGCGATGCCCCGCCGCAGGGGATATGCGGTTCTGGGCTGGTTGACCTGCTGGCTGAGCTGCGGCGCACCGGCAAGATGAACGAACTCGGCGCATTCGAGGACGGCGCGCGCGAGTTCGCATTCGTGCCGGATATTGGCATGGCGCTGTCGCGCGCCGACATAAGCGCGTTGGCGCAGGCAAAATCCGCGAACTATTCAGGACAATACATTGTGCTGCGAAACTACGGTGTGTCGCCCGATGGTGTCGCTCGGCTATATCTTGCCGGCGGGTTCGCCAACTACATCAATGTCAGGAACGCCGTGGACATCGGATTCGTTGCCAACCTGCCAGAAGAGCGTATCATGAAGGTGGGCAATGCATCTCTCGAAGGCGCGACGATAATGCTATTGTCGCGCACACTGCGCCGCCGCATCGAGCAACTGGCGCAGACCATACAGCACATCGAACTTGAAACCACGCCCGACTTCTTCGACATATTCGTCGAAGGCTGTATGTTCAATCCGATGATGCCGATGATGACTGAATAGGGCTGAGCATAATTTCGCCTCATCCTAACCGTCCACTGTTAAGCCCCCGTTAGTCAAAGGGGGAAGGGACAATCACATCAGAGAACTTCAAGATGATAATCACGGATATAAGCGCGGAATATAAGCCCGTAGGAGGGAACGATATGTCGTTCAAGGTTCTGGTTACCGATTATGTCTGGCCCTCAGTAGAACCGGAGCGCGCCGTGCTTGCGAAAATCGGCGCCGAACTTGTCGTCGCGCCGGATGGTGAAGAAGACACGCTCGCCGCGCTCGCCAAAGATGTCGATGGCATACTGACTTGCTTCGCGCAGGTTACGGACAAGGTCGTGCGCGCCGCTGAAAAGTGCATCGTCATCGGGCGATACGGCGTTGGCGTGGACAATATCGCTGTGGACACCGCGACCGAACTCGGCATCGCCGTTACCTATGTGCCGGATTACTGCGTGGACGAAGTGTCCGACCATGTAATGGGCTTGCTGCTGGACTGGAACCGGCGCATATCGTTGTTCGATAACTCGGTGAAAGGCGCAGGTTGGGGCAGCGTGCCGCTCACAATGCGCATTATGCGACTGCGCGGCAAGCGATTGGGCGTCGTTGGCTTCGGTAGGATAGGCAGAGCGGTCTGCGAAAAGGCGCTCGCATTTGGCTTCGATGTGCTCGCCTACGACCCGTTCGTCACGGCAGAACGGGCGGCGGAAGCGGGCGCGCGCTCCGTTGACATGGAGACGCTGTTGCGCGAATCGGATTTTGTCACGCTGCACTCGCCGCTGACGCCGGAAACCGAGAACCTCATCGGCGCGGCTGAACTTGAGATGATGAAGGAAGACGCTTTCCTGATTAACTGCGCACGCGGTCCGCTGATTGACGAAGACGCGCTATACGATGCGCTGCAATTGGGCAGCATTGGCGGCGCTGGGCTTGACGTGCTGGTGGACGCGCATCCGTCTCCCGACTATCGCCTGCTCAGTCTGCCCAATTTGCTGGTTACACCCCATGTGGCATTCTTCTCGCAGGAAGCGGTGTTGGAGCTCGAAGAACGCGCGGCGGGCGAAGTCGCTGCCGTGTTGCAGGGTCAAATGCCGGATAATCTGGTCAACACTCCCGTCCTAGATCATCCTAACCCTAGGCACGCGTTGTCCATTTAATAATATAGCCGAATAACACTCTCGAAATAGCGAGTATGTCGCATCAATTGGTTGTAATACTGCCGGTTGGTGCGATATTCTATTCGGGCAAACAGTAATACTAGTTACATTCGAATAACCTATACATTATATCTAAATTGACTTGGAATGTTGAGAGGACGATATGGACAGAAGTGCGATGTATGGCTTGGGTTTGGGAATCGTCGCGATTGTGATTGCGCTTATAGCGATTATCGTGGCTATGGTCTTGTCCGGAAGCGAAGTGGAACCCGCCGACATGAGCGGTGTTGAGGCGAGCCTCGCGGCACAGGACGCGGAGATCGACTTGCTCGAAGGCCGAATTGAAGGCTTGCAAGGGCAGCTTGCGGCGCGCCCTGACCTGAGCGCGAGCGTAACTGAGCTTCAGCAGCGGATCGACGCTATCGCCGGCATGGAAATGTCGATGGACACAAGCCGCACCGACCACCTAGACGATGAGTTGCATGATGTAAGCGACGAACTGGCTGATGTCAGCGCCGCGCTTGCTAACTTGGAGCAGCGGCTCGACAAGCCGGCAATGAGCGTGGACACTGACGCCATAGATGAGCGCATAGACGAGCTTGCCGCTGAACTGTCTGCGCTCATCGGCACGATAGCCGCGCTGCAAGAGCAGCTCGCATCCGGTGATGGCATCAACGACGCCGACTTCGTAACCGTAACCTCCGAGATTGCGAGCATTCGCATGACGCTTGAAGAATTGCAAACTTCCACGCTTGACGAGGAAATCAAAGCAGCGGTCGCGCGGCTGGACTGGCTGGAAACGGCGACTGCGCCAGCATACACC
>VXRI01000361.1 GCA_009838595.1 Chloroflexota bacterium
ACTCTAACACACCTTTAGACTCTTTTCCGCTGCGAATGTGCGCCGTTCAATGCGTCTGAACGAGCGATTATATCATTGGTCAGAATGCTCTACCCTAAGGCGCTCTATTTCCGCTTGGAGTTCCTGCACCTGCGATTCTGCCGCAATTCGCCTTGCGATTTCTTGTTGATGTGCGGCATTGGTGACTTCATGAGCCGCTCGTGTTGCTTCGTGTGCCGCGAGTTCAGCTTCTAAAGTGTTAAGCCACTTGCCGGTTGGAGTGTCTTTTGCCCAGAATAGTTCGTCGCGCCAGTAGAAGTCTATGTCCAGCACTTCGCTGTGTGCCCAGACATCACCGTTAAGCTCGGTATGCGTGGGGATTGGCACATACACGCTATCGACTAGGCGCTCGGCGATTAGCGGCTCGCCATATAGTTCGCCGCCGCTTGGGTCAAATCGCCAGTATTCGCGGACGCCCATGCTTTCGTACCTAGTGCGCTTGTCGTTCAAATCGCAGGGTGCGGTGCTTGGGGATGCTACTTCTAGCACGAAATCCGGCGGCTTGCCCCACTGCCAGATGCGGTATGCGTTGTGCGTTTCTATCATGGTGGCATCGACATTAAATACGACATAACAGTCCGGCGCGATGCGCGCGTTGGGATTATCGCGATCGTACAGGATGAATGTGGGACCCGAAATGAGCACGGTTTCTTCATCTTGCCTGTAGCGCGCCCGCAGCACGGTTGTGATGTCCGCCATCGTGCGATTTTGCTGCCTGCCATCCTCTGGAGGTTCGGGTTCGCCTACGGTCTCGTACCAAGGCTTGGCGACTGCGGTGCCGGTTGTAATCATGGAGACGTTCCTATGACTCGTCCTGCCAAGTGTGCGCTATGTTCTTGTGAACTGTCCAAGTGCGCGCTCCTATTGTACCACGCGCATCGCTGGGTTCACGCGCTGCGAAACATGATTAGGAGAGGCAGGGATAATTCAACCTGCGCCAAATAGCCCCTACCCTGATGCACCCCAACACGGGGCGTAACTTTCGGATGCTGCGCGAATGGCTATATCAATCTTCAGGCTGCCAACGCAGATAGGGGCGGCGGGCGGCGCGGGCTTCGTCCAAGCGGGTGTTGGGCGTGTCGTGTGGCGCATTGTGAAGCAGGTCTGGGGCGTCCTGCGCTTCCTGCGCAATTGCGCGCATAACCTCGATGAAACCGTCGAGTGTCTCTTTGCTCTCGGTCTCGGTTGGCTCTACCATCAGCGCCTCTTCGACTATCAGCGGGAAGTACATCGTGGGTGGGTGAATACCGTAGTCGATGAGCCGCTTGGCGACATCGAGCGCGCTTATGCCGTGCTCGCGCTTGAGGTTGCGCGCCGAGAATACGACTTCGTGCATGCAGGAACGGTCGTATGGCAAGTCGTAGTAGCCCTTGAGCCGGCTGAGGATGTAGTTCGCGTTAATCACCGCATCGTGGCTGATATTGGCGATGCCCTGATCGCCCAGCGTGCAAATGTAGGCGTATGCCCGCACCAGCGCGCCGAAGTTGCCGTGGAACGCTCCCATTCTGCCCACAGTCTGTGGCGGCGCTTTAAGCGTATAGATTAGGTTGCCGTCGTTGTCGGCGCTGCGGTTCACGACAGGTGTGGGCATATATGGCAGCAGACGCTCGCCCACGATTACAGGACCGGCGCCGGGTCCGCCGCCACCGTGCGGCTGCGTGAATGTCTTGTGCAAGTTGGAATGCATCACATCGAAGCCGAGATCGCCGAGTTTCACGCGACCGAGCAGAGCGTTCAGGTTCGCGCCGTCGCCGTACACGATACCGCCTGCATCGCGCACCACGCGCACAACTTCGAGGATGTTGGAGTCGAACAAGCCCAGCGTGCTTGGCAGCGTTATCATCAGCCCGGCGAGGTCGTCGCCGACTGAGAATCGCAGCGCTTCGAGATCCGTGTTGCCGTTGGCGTCCGATGGCAGAGTTACGACTTCAAAGCCGCACATATTCGCCGTCGCAGGGTTTGTGCCGTGCGCGCTGTCGGGGATGAGCACCTTGTTGCGCTGCGTGTTGCCCCTATCTTGGTGATACGCGCGCGCCATCAGAATACCGGCGAACTCGCCGTCCGCGCCCGCCATCGGCGCGAGCGAGCAGCCCTGCATTCCTGTGATTTCGATGAGCCGCTGCTGTAGCTCCCACATCAGCCGTAGCGCGCCTTGCACGGTGGCGTCCGGCTGCAGCGGGTGAATCTCCGCGAAGCCGGGCATAGACGCGATTTCGTCATCGACTTTCGGATTGTACTTCATCGTG
Organism: Chloroflexota bacterium; assembly: GCA_009838595.1. Lineage (GTDB taxonomy): Bacteria > Chloroflexota > Dehalococcoidia > Lucifugimonadales > JADFKI01 > Bin90. The sequence continues at coordinate 2,286 of VXRI01000361.1, forward strand.
CAGCTGCCAAGCGGGTAGAAGTTGTGGTCGATGGAGAAATTCAGCTGGCTGAGCTGTGACAGGTAGCGGACGAGTTCGTTCTCGCTGACCTCTGGGAAGTCCAGCGTGTCGCGCAGCAAGCCCTCTTCGGGTAACGGCTGGTGCGGCACATCACTCTCCGGCAGTGTCGCGCCGACTCTTCCGGACACGCTGCGATCCATTAGCAATTGGCGGCGGTCTTGGGACAGCCTTTCTAGTAGTGTCGTCATACTGTTGTGCCTATCTCGGCGAGCGCGGCTGCGAAGGCGTCAATCTCCTCGCGCGTGTTGACCTCAGTCGCGCAGATGAGCATGCCGTTCTGCAATTGTTCGCTGATGTCCAAGCCACCGATAATCTTGTATTCGAGTAGCCGCTCGTTGAGGGTTGACGGCGGCATGGGACATTGCACCGCGAACTCTTGAAAGAACACGCCGCCATCTACGACCGAATATCCCGGAATGCCGCCTATCAGAGACGCTAGGTAGTGCGCCTTCTGGTATGTCAGCTCGGCGGCGCGACGCATGCCGTGTCTGCCGTTTGCCGCCATATAGACTGTGCTCATAAGGGCAATGAGCGCGACCGATGTGCAGATGTTGGATGTGGCGCGTTCGCGGCGTATGTGCTGCTCTCGCGTCTGCAGCGTGAGCACGTACGCGGTGCGGCCTTGCGAATCGACTGTTCTACCCACGATGCGGCCGGGCATCTGTCGAATGTAACTCTGCTTGCAGGCGAAGATGCCGACATACGGACCTCCGAATGTAGGCGGCACACCGAGCGCCTGCCCCTCGGATGCTACGATGTCCGCGCCACAGTCGCCCGGCGGCGTGAACATTGCCATGGACAGCGCGTCCGCATAGACGACGAACAGCGCGCCTGCGTCGTGCGCCCGGTCTGCGATTGCCTGCATATCCTGGATGTAGCCCAAGAAGTTGGGCTGCTGCGCAACGAGACATGCGGTATCTTCGTTGAGTTCCGGATTGTCCGCGCTGACGACATCGACGGTGATGCCGGGTGGCTCTGCGTATGTGCGAAGCACGCTGATGTATGCGGGCGAGACAGAATCCAGCACGGCGACACGTGTGCGCCGAGTTACACGCGATGCCATCAACACCGCTTCGGCGAGCGATGTGGATCCATCGTACATGCCCGCATTGGCGACATCCATGCCGGTGAGCTGCGCGCACAATGTCTGAAATTCGAACTCGGTCTGTAGCGTGCCCTGCGAAATCTCAGGCTGGTACGGCGTGTACGCGGTCATGAACTCGCTGCGGCTTGTGAGTTGGCGCACGATTGCCGGTATGTGATGCCGGTACGATCCTGCGCCGAGGAAGCAGGCGTACTCGCCCGGTGTCTTGTTCATCGTCGCGAGCTCTCCGAAGTATCGCTTGAGGTCGCACTCGGACATCGGCGGCGGCAAGTCGAGCGTTGGGTTCCGATGTTGCTGCTGTTTATCTGCGAAGAGTTCGTCAACAGAATCCACGCCGATGGTGTCGAGCATTGCCCGCCTGTCGGCATCGGTGTTCGGCGAATATGGTGATGTGTAGCGAGTGGAATCTGGCATGGGCGCAAACCGCCAAAGTCAATGAATGTGCAGGGTCAGGATAGATTGGGTTCGGCGATGTAGGAAGGCGCAGGGTCTAGTTCTGCGCTTCGATCATTGCCTGATATTCGGTGTGGCTCATGAGCTTGTCCAGTTCGCCGTCGCCGGAGAGTTCGACATGCAGCATCCAGCCCGAGTCGTATGGGCTGTCGTTGACCAGCTCGGGCGCATCCAGCAGTTCGTCGTTGCGCCGCGACACCGTGCCGGATACAGGCGAGTACAAGTCCGACACCGCCTTGACCGATTCGATCTCTCCCATCTTCTCAAACTGCTCGAGCGCGTCGCCAACCGCGGGCAACTCAACGAACACGACATCGCCCAGGCTTTCGGCTGCGAACTCCGTAATGCCGACGACTGCAACGCCGTCAGACTCCATGCGAACCCATTCGTGCTCTTGCGAGTACTTGAGATTTTCAGGCGTCATCGCTATCTGCTCCGTATGTAGAATGGAAGGCTGGTAACTTCAGCGTCAACGAGGCGGCCGCGGATGTCTATTTGCAGGCGCGTGCCAACCTCCGAGAAGTCAGCAGCAACATATCCCAAGCCTATGTTTCTGTCAAGCAGCGG
>VXRI01000040.1 GCA_009838595.1 Chloroflexota bacterium
TTACGGGCGGATCGAGCGCAATCAACGGGCAGATTTTCCTGCGCGGCGTGCCGGACGACTACGATCGCTGGGCGAGCTGGGGCAACGACGAGTGGACTTTCGAGAACTCGCTGCCGTACTTCCGCAAGCTGGAGACGGACACCACATACAGCGACGACTTCCATGGCACAGACGGACCGATAATCTGCCACCGCTTCCCTGAAGAGCAGTGGCGCGGCGCGTCCAAGGCGTTCTACGAGTCCTGCCTAGACTACGGATTCGCAGACTGCCCAGACCACAATGCGCCGGATACGACCGGCGTAGGTCCCCTGCCGTTGAACAATCCGGAGGGCATACGCTGGAGCACGAACTTGGGCTATCTCGCCCTGTCGCGGCATCGCTTGAACCTGACGATTCGCCCGAACTGCCTTGTGCATCGCATCGTGATGGATGGCGGCAGGGCGACGGGTGTTGATGTCGAGAGCGGCAGCGAGCGTTTCGTAGTCGAGGGCGACGAGATTATCCTGAGCGCAGGCGCCGTCGGATCGCCGCAGATTCTGATGCTATCGGGCATCGGTCCCGCCGACCATCTGTCGGACATGGGCATTCCTGTAGTCAAGGACATGCCCGGCGTTGGGCAGAACCTGCGCGACCATCCGCTGGTGTATGTAACTTGGACGACCAAGCCCGAGTATGAACTTGAGACATTCGGTCCGCGGATACAGTTCGGGCTGCGCTACACGGCAAGTAACTCGGACCTCGAAAACGATATGATCGTGTATATGAACATCTTCGCCACCGGGCGCGTAGACCGCGGCGGCGACCGCATGACGCCCATCGGCATACGCATGATTATCGGGCTAGACCTGGCAGTCGGCGCGGGCGAGCTGAAATTACAATCGTCCGACCCCAGCATGCAGCCAATGCTGGACTACAACTACTTCCAGGAAGAGTTCGACCGCGAGCGGATGCGCGAGGCGGTGCGGATGTGCTCCAAACTGGGCGACCACGAGGCGTGGAAAGACATCATCGACCAGCGCATCGAGCCGCCGGACGAGGCGTTCAAGTCCGACGACGCGCTGGACGCATGGATGATGAGTGAGGTTACAACCGGGCATCATATATCTTGCACAAACAAGATGGGACCGGCAGACGACCCGATGGCGGTCGTTGACCAGTATGGCAAGGTGCACGGCATCGAGGGCCTGCGCGTAGTGGACGCCTCCATCATGCCCGACTGCGTGCGCGCGAATATCAATGTAACCACGATGATGATAGGCGAGCGCATTGCCGACTTCGTGAAGGCTGGCAGTTAAAGGAGAGCCAACCGATGGCTGACACACCATTGCATTACATGACCATCACCGAGGTAGCCGCGCTCATCAAAGCACGTGAAATCTCGCCCGTTGAGGTTACGGAAGCGATGCTCCGCCGCATCGAGCAAATCGACGGCAAGTACAAGAGTTACGCCACCGTAATGGCAGATCAGGCACATGCCGCTGCCAAATCCGCCGAATCCGAGATTACCGCGGGGCGGTACCGGGGACCGCTTCATGGCGTGCCATTTGCCGTCAAAGACCTCTGCTTCACTAAAGGCGTCCGTACGATGGGCGGCAGCAAGGTGTACATCGACCACGTGCCGAATTTCGACGCGACAGTGGTTGTGAAGCTAAATGCGGCGGGAGCCGTTCCCTTGGGCAAGTTGAACCTCACCGAGGGCGCGATGGGCGGCTACAATCCGGCGCTCGACCTGCCGTTGAACCCGTGGAACATCGATCACTGGTGCGGGTCGTCATCCAGCGGCTCGGGCGTGGCGACGGCTGCGGGGCTGTGTTTCGGCTCGCTCGGCAGCGACACGGGCGGTTCCATACGCTTCCCCGCCGCAGCCTGCGGCACAGTCGGACTTAAGCCCACTTGGGGGCGTGTCAGCCGCTACGGAGTATTCGCCCTCGCCGAATCTCTCGATCATGTTGGACCCCTCACACGGAGCTCCGCCGACGCCGCCATATCACTTCAGGCAATCGCCGGACAGGACCCCAATGACCCCACATCGCTGCCTGCGTCCGTACCCGACATGCTCGATGGCATTGATAGCGGCGTACAGGGCGTTCGCATTGGTCTGGACGAGAAATATGCCACTGACGGCGTTGACCCGGAGCTTGCGGCGGCAGTGATTGAGGGCGTGGCAGTGATGAAAGAGCTTGGCGCGGAGATAGTGCAGGTTCAGATGCCGGATGTGGACAGCTACCTCCCCGCCTGGCCTGTGCTTTGCTCCGCCGAAGCCGTTGCCGCGCACAGGGATAACTACCCCTCGCGTCGCGACGATTATGGTCCTTGGTTCCGAGGCTGGCTCGATATGGGCTCAGCCGTAACCGGCGCGGATTACGCAGAGGCAAACAACCGCCGCGCCGCGCTGAACGGGCTTATCCGCGATGTGTTCGCGGACATCGACGTGCTGGCGTGTCCTTCCACGACGGGGCCTGCCCGTCCCATAACCCGAGAGGAGATGTACGGGCACTTAAGCGCAGACCGGGGGACATCTTTCCAGCGCTACACCGTGCCCTACGACTACAACGGCGCGCCCACGATTTCGTTGCCCTGCGGACTAAACTCTGACGGCTTGCCTTTGAGCCTGCAATTCGTGGGCAAGGCTCTGTCCGAGCCGCTGCTGTGTCGCATCGGGCATGCCTACGAGCAGGCGACAGACTGGCACAATCTTCACCCGCGTTTTGACGGCTATAACGCAACATATCCGCCGTCGAGGGGGATGGACACGCCGGTGACATAGTCGGACGCTGACGCCGCGCCGCGATTATCTACAAAGGCTTTCCGGCAACTGATAGAAAAACTTGGTCGAAAGTCTTGATCCGGCTAATTCCCCGCCTGCGGCAGCATGCCAGGTGGCATAGGTCGCGTGCGCTGAGCGCAGGATACTGTACATACAACTGTCGCGCCAGGTCAACGTCTTCCTTTTCTAGCGGCCAAACCTCGGCGACCGACCTGTTAACGAGTTCCATTGCAACGGCAAAGGTGTTCATCCTTCCTGTTGCCTCGTACACATGCATGAGTTCCTGTAAGACTTCTGCCGAGGTGAACAGCCTCAGGTTGCTGTCAGCAGCCTTGCCAAAGAAATCCTGAGCCGGGTCTTGTAGGGGATGCGAACGACCAACCGCATACATGAAGACATTGGTATCGACAAATATCATGGCATCTGAACTGCTGACATCTTCGCGTCGCGGAGCGTCTTCAGGTGCTCTTCCCAGTCGGGTTCAGGTACTTCCGATTCACTCCGGTCGTGTGCCAGAAAGAATTCCCTGACCTCATCAGACGACCTGAATGGCTTAAGAAGCTCTTTCCGCTTGAGCCTTTCTTCGGCAGCGGCCCTTAGCCAGCCGCTCAGAGTCATGCCCTCAAGTCGAGCCTGATGAACGAATCGCTCGCGGTCTTCGTCAGGAATTATCAGCTGTACCCGCGCCATCCTATCCCCTCTCACTCCATGTGATGTGTATGCATAATACACATCCTCGGATAGACGGTCAAAGGATGCTAGATTCCGCGCTGCGCTTGGAATGAATAGAAAAGACAGCAGGCGCTAGAACGCAACATATCCGCCGTCGATGGGGATAGACACGCCGGTGACATAGTCGGACGCTGGCGCCGCTAGAAAGACTGCGGTGCCTGCCATATCGTCCGGCGTTCCCCAGCGCCCGTGCGGAATGCGCGCGGAGATTAGTTCGTAGCGCTCACGGAAGCCCTCTTCGGTGCGCAGCGGCTCGGTCATGTCGGTCTCTATCCAGCCGGGCAGCATAGCGTTCACCTGAATGTTGTCCTTCGCCCAAGCGGTGGCGAGGCTCTTCGTCAGCTGCACCACGCCGCCCTTGCTCGCGGAATACGGCATCACTAGGTCGTGTCCGAATATGGATGTCATCGAGCCGATGTTGATGATTTTGCCTCCGCCTGCACTTGCCATGTGCGAATATGCCTCTCGGCAGGGCAGGAATGTGCCGGTTAGGTTGATGTCCATTATCAGGTTCCAGTCGTCCAGCGTGTAGTCTTGCGGCGACTTGCGGATGCCGATGCCGGCGTTGTTCACCAGAATGTCCAGTCTGCCGAACTCGTCGAGCGCCAGCTTAACCATGTCGGTGACTTCGCCTTCGTTCTGCACATTCGTCGTAGTGCCCACGGCGCGCACGCCGAGCGCCTGCAGCCGCTTGACTGCCGCTTCCGTCTTCTGCGTATTGCGCGCCGCGATGAGAATATCCGCGCCAGCCTCCGCCAGCCCAACCGCAATGCCCAGCCCAATGCCGCCATTGCCGCCGGTAATAACCGCTGCCTTACCGCTCAGATCAAACGATGTATTTGCCATGTATGTCGTCCTCCTAGAAATTCTTGGCGCATACATCGTATCCGCCAAGCGCAGTGATGTAAAATGCTTGCGGCGCTGACTTTGGCATAAAGGTGTGTTAAAGGGCAAGTGTGCCGTCTAACCA
>VXRI01000172.1 GCA_009838595.1 Chloroflexota bacterium
GCATATCGGATCTTGGCTCAAAATCGGGGAATCGGAGGCGCTTTTTCTTGGTCTTGCTGAGGGAGATTGGCTTGCTTGTCATGGAGGTTCCCTCGCGGATGATTGTGGTACATGTTCACTATGTGAATGGCAGTATAGCATTAAGCGGAGCGACGCGTTAAGTGGGAGGGTGAGAATCCACGAAGGACACGAAGAGAACGAAAAAGGGGCTGCTCTCGGAAGAACAGCCCCTTTTCTTGTCCGCATTCACGCGGTATCAATTGGGACAGGAAGATTGCATAAGAGGCATCGCATCATCCCATCTTGCTTATCCTGTTAACTTCCGGCTACGGCGTTTCGAAGCGGCCGGTTGAGGTTATTGTGCCATCTTCAATCATCCAGATTTCGATGGTGTTGAACACATCGCCGTTTGCGTCGAAGTCGTGCGAACCGGAGACGCCTTCGTAGTTTATGTCCTCGCCAGCCTGTATCAGCTCGATAGCGTAGGCGAACTCTCCCGGTCCGACAATAATGCCGGGCGGCGCTGCAACCTCACGCAGCGCGTCTCGCACGGCTTCGGACTCGTAAACGCCTGCCTTCTCCACCGCGAGCGCGATGATTGCCATCGCGTCGAACGATTCGCCGCTGAACAAGCCCGGCTCTTCGCCGAAGCGTTCTTGCGACAGGTAGTTGTACAGCGCCTTCGAATCGCTTTCCTCGCCGCCGGGCGCAGTGCCGTACATGCCGTTCAGCCCTTCCTGCGCTAGATTGTCGAACATGTCCTGGTTTTTCGTGCCGTCCACGAACAGGAATGTGTCGATTAGTCCGCCTTCGATTGCCTCGCGCAGATACACCTCAGCCGCTATTGGGTAGCTCATGGCTACCAGCACATCGGGGCTGTCCGCAGTGGCGTTCTCGAGTTCGGACAGATATGTAGGAAGTTCGTCTTCGTGCGGTACTTGCGCGGTAACCGTGCCGCCCGCAGCCTCGAAGTGTTCGGTGAACACGCGCGACAGACCTTCGCCATAAGGGTTGTTGATGTACATAGTCGCCGCAGATTCGTAGCCGAGTTCGTGCGCCAGCCGCGCCAGAATGACGCCCTGCGCTGCGTCTGACGGCGCAGTGCGGAACACGTAGTCGCCGTCTTCCAACACGCTTATGGCGGGCGATGTGCTCGCCGGCGACATCAGTATAGTATTGTTGGGGATGGTAACGGACTGCGCCACGGGGATGGTAACGCCGCTGGATAGCGCGCCAACGATAGCCTGCACGCCTTCGGTCGTTATCAGACCGCGAGCGGAATCAGTCGCGACCTGCGCCGAGCTGCCGCTGTCGCGATGCACCGGCTCCACTGGCCTGCCAAGAATGCCGCCTGCGTCGTTGATGAGCTCGGCAGCGAGGTCTGAGCCGTTGCGGATTGCTGGACCGTAAGGCGCAAGACCGCCGGTGTAGGAGAACAGCGTGCCAATCTTGATGGGATCGCCGGATGGACCCATCATCATGGGTTCAGGCATCATCATGGGTTCGGGCGTGGGAATGGCGGATATGGCAGCCGCCACGATAGCCTGAACTTCACTCGCGCTGAGCGGTTCGGGCTGCGACTCGGCAGCTTCCATCACCGCCATCGACACCAAATCTTCAATGTCTTCACCGGACAGCGAGTCTTCCTGCGCCATCATAACCGCGCTCTCGACCATTTCGCCGATTTCGCCCGCGTCCGCGCCTTCGGGGACAGCGTCCTCGACCGCCTCTTGCACCATCATGGCAATCTCTTCAGCAGACGGCCCGGGAGGCGGCAATTCAGGCATCATCATAGGCTCGGGAGCCGGTACATTCGCCACTTCTTCTTGAATGATTGCACGAATCTCATCAGCAGACGGACCCGCAGGCGCAGCCGGTGCTGCCGGAGCGGGCTGACTGCAAGCCATTGCCAGCAGCGCGATAATGCCGATGAACATCGCAAGAGCCGTGAATCGCTTGTGCTTTGCCAACATTAAGCATCCTCCTAATTGCGCTGAACGCGCGATTATTAATTGCATATATTCCATGGTTATCATTAGCGGCAATATATGCTTTGCTCGCTATTTATACTACGCCCGTATTATCCCTGAATCACGGGTGGCTGGCAATACAATTCTGAATCCCTTGCCGCCATCTTGCCCTTGCATCCATCTTGTTAAGTAGCCCCACCAAATGGTCGTAAACGCGGTTGACAGTGTGTTGCGCCTGACATATTATCGCCCGCATGTACTCCGCTCATATTCGCCATCTGACTTGGCGGCGAATTACTGGCAAATCGGGCGGCAAGCGGCGCGACGCATAGGAGGAAAATGCGATGCAGTACGACTATATCGTTATAGGCGCAGGGTCGGCGGGTTCGATTATGGCGACTAGGCTATCGGAAGACCCAAGCAAGTCGGTGCTGCTGCTGGAAGCGGGACCCGACTACGCGGAGATAGACCAGCTTCCCGACGAAGTGCGCAACGGCTATGCAACCGGCATCGATGTGATGACCAGCGACCACAATTGGCAGTTCTGGGGGCAGCCCACGCCCATCGCGGACCAGATGATGGTGCCGCGCGGCAAGGTCACCGGCGGATCCAGCGCCATCAACGGGCAGGTGTTCTTGCGCGGTATGCCCGAAGATTACGACTCATGGGCGGCACTCGGCAACGATCAGTGGTCATACGAGAAGATTCTGCCATTCTTCCGCAAGCTCGAAACGGACATGGACTTTTCCGACGACTTCCACGGCACGGAAGGTCCTATTATCGCGCACCGATTCAAAGATCCTATGACCTGGCCACCCATGCAGACTGCGTTCTACAACGCGGCAAAGGCAGAGGGCTTCCCGGACGGACCGGACCAGAACAACCCAGATGTTACGGGCATCGGACCCACGCCGTACAACAACCCGAACGGCATTCGCTGGAGCACGAACATCGGCTATCTCGGAATGTCTCGCCACCGGCTGAACCTGACGATTCGCCCGAACTGCACCACGCACCGCATCATCGTGGAGAACGGTCGCGCGACAGGCGTTGATGTGGAAAGCGGCGGCGAGCGGTTCGTCGTAACCGGCGACGAGATTGTGCTGAGCACCGGCGCGATCGCGTCTCCACAGATACTGATGCTGTCCGGCATCGGTCCCGCAGAGCATCTGTCCGATATGGGCATCCCCGTGGTGCACGACGCGCCCGGCGTGGGGCAGAATCTGCGCGACCATCCTGTCGTCTGGGTTACATGGCGCACCAAGCCCGAAATCGATTTAGAAAGCCTGGCGCTCGCGCCGCGCAGCCAACTGATGCTGCGCTACACCGCGACCGGCTCCGACCTGCGCAACGACATGAAAATCACGATGTCGAACTTTGCCACAGCGCGCGTCGATAGAGGCGGGCATCGTATGGTGCCGGTCGGCGTGCGAATGTCCATCATCCTAGACCTCGCCGTAGGCTCAGGCGAGCTGAAACTCGCCTCTGCGGACGCGAATGTACAGCCTTCGCTCTTCTACAACTACTTCGCCGAAGAGTTCGACCGGCAGCGCTCGCGCGAGGGCATCCGCATGGCGATGAAGCTGATAGAGCATCCGGACTTCAACGACATCATCGAAGAGCGCATAGAGCCGCTGGATTCGGACTTGGAATCGGACGACGCGCTGGACCAGTACATGATGCGTGAGGCGACGACAGGACAGCACATATCCGGCACCTGCAAGATGGGCCCCGCGTCCGACCCGATGTCAGTCGTGGGACAGAATGGCCGAGTGCACGGCATAGCGGGCTTGCGCGTAGTGGACGCATCCATAATGCCAGACTGCATCCGCGCGAACACGAATGTCACGACCATGATGATAGGCGAGCGCATTGCGGACATGGTGACAAGCGGCGGTTAACATCGATGGGTAGGACGATATAAGAAGATGGGGCGTCCCTTCTCTCTCTGGAGGAAGACTAGCTTCTGTTGACATTTCACAATTACGACCTGTTACGCCCCGTCATTCCTGCTTCCGCAGGAATCCAGCGCCTGCAAGCGGCGTCAATATGACAAAGATTGCTACATTTGAGATTCTGGATTCCCGTTTTCACGGGAATGCCCCCAATTGTCAACACAACCTAGGATAGGGCTCGGATGATGATATAGGATGATATTAGGAGGCGTACTTCATGAGGCTGGAAGGCAAGGTTGCGATTATTACGGGCGGCGCTAATGGCATGGGCGCGGAAGAGTGCCGCATTTTTGCGCGTGAAGGCGCTAAAGTCGTCATCGCGGACATACTCGAAGACGAAGGGCGGCAGCTCGAAGCAGAGCTTGCCGAATCCGGCGGCGATGCGGTGTTCGCGCGGCTTGATGTTACGGACGAAGACAACTGGGCGTCGGTCGTCTCCGATGCCGTGACGCGCTACGGCAAGCTCGACATTCTGGTGAACAACGCGGGCATTGGCAGAGGCAGCGGCCCAGATCCTTTGAGCGTGGATGCTTGGGACG
>VXRI01000205.1 GCA_009838595.1 Chloroflexota bacterium
GGCACTAGCATACTTGTGTTTAGTACGGTTTCCGGAGTTCTGGCGGACAGACTCAATCGAAAGTACCTCATTCTGCTAACGCTTGTCTGTCAGGCGGGTGTGGGGGCGGCGCTGGCTACGCTGATATTCACGGAGAGGATCGAGCTGTGGCACATCCTTCTCACATCATCCATCGAAGGGGCTATGGTGTCCATCCGCGTGCCGTCGAGATTGGCGCTGATGATGGACGTCGCAGGACGCCCGAATGTGCAGAACGCCACCGCCGCGAACTTCGCCGCGATGACGGGTACGGGTATCATTATTCCGCCGATTGCCGGGCAACTGATAGAGCATTTCGGCATTGCTTCAGCGTATGCGTCCATGTCCGCCGCCTTCCTGCTGTCCACTGTGACGCTTTCATTCTTGACAGACGTCAAGGGAGCAGGCAGGAAAGGAGTGGCATCCCCACTTCAGGATTTTTCAGAGGGCGTCAAATATGTCTTCACTACGCCTGCGGTCAGACTGCTCATATTGTTGATGTTGTCATCCGAAATCTTCGGCTGGGCGCATGAAGCCATGATACCCGTCATGGCGCGCGATGTTTTGGGAACTGGACCGTCCGGCGTAGGTTTGCTCATATCCGCAGGAAGTTCCGGCGCGTTGGTATCCGCATTGGCGCTTTCAACAGTGGGCGATATACGTAGGAAAGGCGTTGCGCTTGTAAGCGGGTATATCGGCTTCGGATCGTTCCTGATTATGTTCGCGCTGTCCAAGTTGCTGTGGCTTTCGCTTGCGCTGTTAGCCGCGTCTTGGGCAAGTGTAGCCATGTACGAGACAATGCTGAGCACATTATTGCAAACCAGTGTACCTAATGAGATGCGTGGTAGAGTGCTCAGCTTCCAGACATTCACCTGGGGACTCAGCGGGTTGTCTGGCTTTCAAGTTGGTGCAATTGCTGCGCTGCTCGGCGCGCCGCTCGCCATCGGCATTGGCGGCGGCATTCTGGTCATCAACGGCTTGCGGCTGGTACGCAGTTTGATTGGGAAATACAGGGAAGACGAATCAACGCCAGCCCAGTTGCCTGAAGAATCGATTGAACCAAGCTAGCGTTAGTCGAAGATTATCCATGTTGTGAACTACCACCGGCTGTCGCCCCACCAGCGTTCCAGGCGCTCGCGGACGGTTCGCTCGTAGCCTTGCGTGCTTGGCTGGTAGTAGCGCCTGTCTTTCAGGCTGTCCGGCAGGTTCTGCATAGGCGTGAAATTGCCCTCATAGTCGTGGGCGTACTTGTAGCCGTCGCCATAGCCCATATCGCGCATCAATCCGGTAACGGCGTTGCGCAAGTGTAGCGGTACGGGTTCGTTGCGCGTACGCTGCACATCTTCCATCGCCTCGTTCAGCGCCATATAAGACGCGTTGCTCTTCGGCGCGGTTGCCAGATATACCGTCGCCTCAGCGAGTGGAATTCTGCCTTCCGGCAGCCCGATGAAGTGCACGGCTTGCTGCGCCGCGACCGCGACCGTTAGCGCCTGTGGCGCCGCCATTCCGATGTCTTCGGCGGCTAGGATAACCAGACGCCGCGCGATGAACAGCGGGTCCTCGCCTGCTTCCAACATGCGCGCAAGCCAATAGATCGCTGCATCCGGGTCGGACGCGCGCACGGACTTGATGAACGCCGAGATGGTGTCGTAATGCAAGTCGCCCGCCTTGTCGTGACGCAGTGAACGGCGCTGCATCGCGTCCTCCACGATTTCGACGGTGATGTGCCGTGTGCCGTCTTCGTCAGGCTTGGTTGCGCTGACCGCCAGCTCCAACGCGTTTAGCGCGGTGCGGGCGTCCCCGTTAGCGAGATTTACCAGCGCGTCTATGGCAGTATCAGGGATGTGTGGCTGCATATTTGCGAGACCGCGTTCGCAGTCTGACGCCGCAGACTGCACTATGCGGCACACATGTGAATCGCTTCGCGATTCCAGAGAAAAGACCCGCGCGCGGTATAGCTGGGGAGCCCCCACCTCAAACGAGGGGTTCTCGGTGGTTGCGCCAATGAGCGTTAGCGTGCCGTCTTCGACATACGGCAGGATGACATCCTGCTGCGCTTTGTTGAAGCGGTGTATCTCATCTACGAAGAGTATCGTTGATAGCCCGCTCATGCCAAGCCGTTCGCGCGCTTCCCCTGCGATGCGCCGCAAGTCGGCAACCCCTGACGCCACGCCGCTAACTTGCTCGAAGTGACTGCCCGTTACATTTGCGATAAGGTTTGCCAAGGTCGTTTTACCCGTGCCCGGCGGGCCCCAGAGAATGATAGACGGCAGCGTATCGGCTTGGATGCTGTTGCGCAGCGCAGTGCCACGCCCGATAATATGCTCCTGCCCGACATATTCGTCGAAAGTGCGAGGGCGCATCCTCGCGGCAAGCGGCGCTCGGCTGCTTAGTTCCTGCCGCGAACGATGCTCGAAGAGTGTCATCAGTATCCCTTGCGCCGGTATTAGGCTTGTAATGCAGTCTGTAGAGTTGCCAGCAGCGCGTCTTCTTCTTCGGGCAGCACAGTGCGGGCGTCCAGAAGTACGCGCCCGTCTTCGATGCGTCCTAGAACCGCGGAATCCGCGTCTCGCAGACGCTTTGCCACCGTCTCCGCGCTGCTCTCAACGCTGCTGCAGTCTATCGACAACACCCATGTGGACAGTGTCTCGCCCGGTAGACTTCCGCCGCCAATCGTGGATTTCGATTGTGCCGCAGATGCGTGTGGACCTACATTGTTCGCCCAATTCATAACGCGCTGCTTCACGGTATCGGGCGGCATTGCAATCATCCGCCAAATTGGTATCTTGTCCAATGCTTCGCCGCGTATGTAGTGTTCAATGGTCGCGCCGAGCGCTGCCATGCTCAGCTTGTCGATACGCATTGCTCTCGCCAACGGATGCTGCGCAACCAAATCAACCAGATTTTTCGTACCGACGATTATGCCTGCTTGCGGACCGCCTAGCAGCTTATCTCCTGAAAAGAACGACAGACCTACGCCGGCATTGACGCTTTCTTGTGGCATGGGTTCGTGCATCATGCCAAATTGCGCGGAGTCGAGCAGGCATCCACTTCCCAGGTCGTATAGAACCGGCACGCCGCGCCGCGCGCCAATCTCGACAAGATCTCGGATTTCCGGCGTGTGTGTAAATCCCGTCACGCGGAAATTGCTGGCGTGCACCGCCAGAAGCGCGCCTGTATGTTCCGTGATGGCGGCTTCGTAGTCCCGAGCGTATGTACGATTGGTCGTGCCGACTTCAACCAGAGTCGCGCCGCTCTGCCGCAGCACATCGGGAACGCGGAAGCCGCCGCCAATCTCGACCGCTTCGCCACGAGACACAATGACTTCCTTGCCACTTGCAATCGCCGCGAGACCGAGCATCACGGCGGAGGCGTTGTTGTTTACGACCAACGCCGCCTCTGCGCCCGTTACACGCGCGACCAGATTCGAGATGTGCGCCTGTCGAGACCCACGCCGCCCGGTGTCCAAATCCAATTCGAGATCGCTGTAGCCCTGCGCTGCCCGTAACATCGCGTTCTGTGCATCGTCGCTCAGCGGAGCGCGCCCGAGGTTCGTATGCAATACGACACCCGTCGCGTTTATCACATGGCGGGGCCAGGGTAGCGCCATCACTTCTGCGCGCGCCACAACATCGGCGATAATCTCGTGCGCCTGCGGTGCATCGCCGCCTGCCGCAATATCGCCGCGCGCGTTCGTAAGTCGCTGCCTGACGATGTCCGTTATCGCCTGCCGTGAGTGCTCATCCGCCAACGCCGAGATGCGCTCGTCCGACAATATCTGTTCCACGCTTGGTAGTAATCTGTATGCTGAAGTCATGTCATAATTCTCCCACGCACAATTATAAGCGATAGATAACTCGCATTGCTTGTAGAAAAAGAGTGCCGTTTAATTCCGATAATCCTGCCCGTCCGTATCAGTTTCGCTATTGCACCCGAATAGTGGTAAACTTGTGTGTTGTTGACCCTACCATAGGGCGATTGTTAGAATGTCCGGAATGTGATGATTTTCTCTAAATCAGAGGGTCCATGTTCGTAATTGGTTTGACAGGCGGCATTGGCACCGGCAAGACGCACGTATCCCGCCTGCTGGAAGGCTTGGGCGCTGCCATCGTGAACGCCGATTTGCTCGGACACGAGGTTTACGCGCCGCAGTCCGAGGGCTGGCGCGCGGTCGTTGACGCATTCGGCGATGGGATTGTCGCTGACAATTGCGAGATTGACCGGCGCGCGCTCGGCGGCATCGTGTTCAGCGACCCTGATGCACTAGAGCAGCTCAACGCTATAATGCATCCTCGCATATACGCGCTCGCGGGCCAGCGACTGAACTCGCTGGCAGAGCAAGGCGGTAAGAATGCCGTGATCGAAGCAGCGATGCTAAACGAAGCGAAGTGGCCGCCGCTCGAAGATGAGGTCTGGGTTACTGTTTCAACGGAA
>VXRI01000203.1 GCA_009838595.1 Chloroflexota bacterium
GCTTTCGCAGAAAGACGAGAATGAAGTTACGCATGATTTGTGAAATCGTCTTATAATTATATGCAAGTTTTGTCTTATCGACCTTTGCCTCCTGTTGCCGCACAATGTCACCAATCTATAAAGAGGCGAGCAATTAACGGTAATGGATATTAAAAGTTGAGGCAGTTCCGAGGAAGAGGGACCGTTACCGCTAGCGCGAATCCGCTACACTTTACGCTAGTCCCGCAACCGTTGAAGGAATCGTGGAAGATGTATTCGGCGAGTTTCAGTAAATGCTGTTCTTCTATGAAGATGAGAACGCGCCTATTATCGGCGAATGGGTTGATGTGTAAGAGGCGCGATGCTTCATCTCTACCTCCGTCCTTGCCCCCACCCTAGCCTTTCCCCAGGGGGGAAGGGGGCTGCGCGCCGACGGCTGTGCGCCGCAATGTGCAATACCGGAACATCGCCCTGACTAAACACGCGCCGATGTGATAACATTTCTTGGCGCAATTTACATTATCCGTATAGTCAAAAGTGTAGCCGGCGCTGCCGCTGCGCGCGTATTCCTGCCTTCGCGGGAATGACGAAGAATGAAGGTATAGGGGAATAATGAACACTACGGAGTTTTTGACGATTTCGACGGCTATCGTGCCGGACAGGCTGGCGATGATTTTCGAGGACAAGCGCATCAGCTTCGAGGCGCTGCATGCTCGGGTGAACAGGCTGGCGAACGCGCTTGCGGAGCTTGGCATTGGCGCGGGCGACCGCGTGGCGATTCTGCAAGTGAACTGCAACCAGTACATAGAGGCGTATTTCGCCACTGCCAAGCTGGACGCCGTGTTCGTGCCTATCAATTTCCGCACTCGCGCCGACGAGCTGACACACATGCTGAACGACGCCGGGCCGAAGGCGATTTTCGCGGGCGAGAGATATTTCAGCCTCGTGAACGAGTGCGCCGAGAGTGTGGAGTCGCTGCGACATTTAATCGCGCTGGAAGGCGCTGCCGAAGGCTGGCATCGATACGACGAACTGCTCGAAAATGCAGACGACTTTGAACGCTTTCCCGAAGGCGACGGTGACGACACCACGATTATTCTGTTCACTTCCGGCACGACCAGCTTCCCAAAGGGCGTGATGCTGACACATGACAGTTTCTCGTCGTACATACTGAGCACGGTTACGCCTGCCGACCCTGACGAAGAGGACACGAACATCCTGACTGTGCCGCTCTACCATGTCGCGGGCGTGCAGTCGGTTATGGCGGCTGTATTCGGCGGGCGCACGCTACTCATACAGAGCCAGTTCGAGGCGAAGCAGTGGATGGAACTGGTGGAGCGTGAGCGCGCAACCCGCGCGATGATGGTGCCTACCATGTTGAAGATGCTGATGGACCATCCGGAGTTTCACGAACACGACTTGAGCAGCCTTGAAGTCATCACTTATGGCGCGGCGCCTATGCCCGTGCCGGTGATACGGCAGGCGATTCAAGAGTTCCCGGGCGCATACTTCATCAACGCATTTGGGCAGACCGAGACGGCGGCGACCATCACGATGCTGCCGCCGGAAGACCATGTGCTGGAGGGGGATGAAGAGACGATAGAACGAAAGCTGAAGCATCTCGGTTCGATTGGCAAGCCTCTGGACGATGTGGAAGTGCGAATTTTCGACGAGGACGGCGAGCCGGTTTCGCTGGGTGAGACAGGCGAGATTGCGGCTCGCGGGACGCGGCTGATGAAGGGCTACTGGAATCAGGAAGACGCGACTACCGAGACGATTCGCGGCGGATGGCTGTTCACGGGCGACTTGGGGTATCAGGACGAGGATGGCTACATCTACTTGGCGGGACGCGCGAAGGACTTCATCAAGCGCGGCGGCGAGATGGTATCGCCTGAAGAGGTAGAGCAGGTAATACTGTCACACGAAGCGGTAGAAGAGGCGGCAATAATCGGCGTTCCGGACCTGGACTGGGGTGAGCGAGTGCGCGCCTTGGTGGTGCTGAAGGACGGCGAGCACGCGAAGGAAGAGGATATATCCGAATACTGCCGCCAGCGTCTGGCAAGTTTCAAGAAGCCGGAGTCGGTGGTGTTCTGCGAGGAACTGCCGCGCAACCAGATGGGGAAGGTGCTAAAGCGGATCCTAAAAGAAGAGTATAGCTATCCTGTGGTGGTGGAATAGGGAGCGGAACCTACATCGATGACAGGGTGGATGGGATCGACAAGATTGGGGATAGATTTGATTGGTGTGTTCAGAGTTCCAATAGAAGTTGGCGATCCTGCGGGTACTCGCTTCGAGACAATTGAGGCGTTGGTGGATACGGGCGCTTCATATTCGGTACTCTCTGCGTCTCTACTTCATGGACTGGGAATCGTTCCATATGGCGTAATCCCCATGACACTGGCAGACGGCAGCGTAAGGGAATACGAACTGGGACATGCGACGGCTAAGATAAACGGGAACTCCGCGCCGACTATTGTTGTATTTGGCGATGACAACATGCGTGTTCCACTCTTGGGCGCATATACGCTTGAGGGGCTGGCGCTTCAGGTCAATCCCGTGGATGGGCGACTTGAGACAATAGTCGGCTATCTGTAGCCACGCTATCCTGCCACGTCTCACAAATGGCGGCATCTGACGGTACGCTTAACATCAATATCTGCAAGCAATACCTAGTCGTCCTGCCCGATGGATTTGGAGCGTGAGCCGAACAGGAAGCCTCGCACTACGAGACTGTATCGCTGGTACACCAATCCCATACCGAGCAGCAGGCAGCCGAGAGTTATGAAGGCGACGACTCTGTAAGCCATTTCCAGCAGAAATACGTCGAAGACGAAGAGCTTGGCGACCGGAATTGCCAGAATGCCTATGCCCGCAAGCCTTACACGGCTGTGTCCGCTGGCAATGCCCGCGCCGATTACTGCCATCGCGTACAGCGCCCAGAGTACGGTCAGAGTGAGGTGCATTGCATCCTCATAGTCTCCACCGATGCGGACGCCCAGGCTGTCGAAGTAGTGATAGACTTCCTGGCTGAGCATCCACAGGGCGACGGCGTTGGCGGCTATTAGTACGCCCATAAAGAGGATATTCTCGTTTTCTCCCAGCTCGGACCTGCTGCTTCTGAATCGGACGGCGAGCACGGAAAGAAGACCGAGCACTAGCGCGAAGCAGAGGAAACGGATGTTGAGCACGGGGGTGAAGTCCAGCGGGGCGATATAGACGTTGACCGAGTCGTAGGTGATGAGTTTCCAGACTGCCAGGGCGAGCAGTCCGACCCCTGCCCAGCGCGCAGGCTCGTAACGCCTGAGCAAGCCGACGCCCGCCGACGCAGCGCCGTATATCGCCCACAGCGCCGTTATCGCTACAGTCGCGCCGTTTCCGAGACGGCCAATCCGCTCTATTAGGTCGAGGAGCGAATCCCACCTGCGGCTGTTGGCGTCCAGAATGTTGATGGTTTCGAGGCTGAGAAGTCCGAGAGCAACGAGATTCGCCATGCCCAGCATGGCGGGAATGGCTCCGACTTCGAGATTCAGCATGCCTTCGGATTCCCGGTAGCGATGGTATATCAGGGCGGTGGCACTGAACGCTGCCGTGATGAATGCCATCGTGGCGAAGCGGAGGTTGATGAAAGCGATGTATGCGTCCGGGTCAACCCATAAGTCGAAGAGGAGCAGGTGCAGGGCGGCGAGAAGAAGCGCTGTGATGCCGAAAGCGCGAGTCTGCCAGCGCCGGATGTAGAAGCCGAGCCAGACCGTAGCCGTGCCCTGGGCTGCCCAGCCCAGGGCAACCGAGTGGCCGCTGAATTGCAGCGGGAATGCCAGCGCGAGGAACACGGAGGCGAATGCCAGTGAGAACACCGGAACTGTGGAGGGCACGCCTTTCCTCAAGTGGGCGGCGAGGGCGAATATGCCGTAAAGCAGGGCGAGGCTCAGTGCGATGAGTCCGAACCAGCCCTCGTAGTCTTCCCAGAGAATAACGGGTGTCAGCAGGGAGTAACCGGCGGCGTTGACGGTCATGAGGGTGAGGTCGGCGGCTCCGGGCGTTCGCCGCCAGAGGATGTGGTACAAGGGCATGGCGGCAGCGAATGAGAGGAATATGCCTGTGAGGGCTAAGTGCGCGAATACAGGGTCGTAGCCTGGGAGGTCGATGAGCCAGTAGCTGAAAATGCCGTAGGAGCCGACCCATCCGACGAGTGTGAGCCATCTCCAATTGCGGAAAGTGGAGATTGCCAGAATACCGATGTCAACGAGCAAAATGTAAGCCAGCACGAACCGCTCGTCCGGCAGGTCGGTCCCAAACAGTAGGGGAGAGATGAATGCACCGACGACACCGAGAAGGGCGATGACTATGGATTCGTAACGGAGGGCAAGGAGAACTGCCGCGGTTACTACGACCGCTAGCAGGATAAAAGAAAGCTCTGCCGGGATGAGCCGGTAGAGTCCGAATGCCGCGTAGATGGAGAGGTAGAGGAT
>VXRI01000236.1 GCA_009838595.1 Chloroflexota bacterium
GCGTAGATGTATGTTCGCACAACAGTTATCCTTCGTCGCGCGAAAAGTCCATGCCAATATGTCCCATGCGCTCGAACTCTGCGTACTCTTCGTCGCTCACGCCCAGCACCTTCTTATAGACATACTCGTTGTCCGCGCCTAGTTGGACTGGACCGCTGCGTATCGTTATGGGCATGTCGGACATCTTGTAGGGCACGCCCACGTACAAGTGCGAGCCGTCCACGTCTTCGTGGTACACCTCCTCGAATATGCCGCGTTCTTGCAGATGCGGGTCGGCGAAGGCGTCTCGCTGGTCCATCACCGGACCGGCGGCGATGCCTACCGCCTGCAAGATGTGCATCACTTCGTCGTGGGCGCGCCGGCGCGTCCAATCGGCGATGCGCGCGTCCAGCGCACGCTGGTTTTCGTAGCGGGCTGAGTGCGTGGCAAATCGGTCGTCTTCCGTCCATGCAGGGCTGCCGATGGCGTTGCGGAACGCCGCCCAGTCCTCGTCATCGTACAGCGTGATATTCACCCAGCGATCGTCGCCGGCGCACGGGTAGCAGCCCTGAACGGCGCTCGTGTGGCGGTTGCCTATAGTGCCGCTGTCGCGACCGTTCATCGCATACTCCATAAAGAATTGTCCGGTGTAGGAGATCATATTCTCCGCCTGCGCCAGTTCGATGAGCTGCCCCTTGCCGGTGCGCTTGCGAAAGTGTAGCGCGGCGAGCATGGCGAACGCTCCCTGCACACCACCCGCAGCGTCCGCGGCGTACACATTAGTGCTGGACGACTGGTCCATATCCTCGTAGCCGCGCACGATGGTGTGCCCGATTACGCCCTCCATGTGGACGCCCAGCGAGCGGTAGTTGCGATACGCGCCGGTGTTGCCGTATGCGGGCATGCGCAGCATCACAATGCGAGGATTAACATCGCGCATCATCTCGTACGATATGCCGAGCTTGTCCATCGTCTCGGTTACATTGTTCTCCACGAAGGCGTCGCTCACTGCCACGAGCCTATTGAATATGTCCATGCCCGACGGCTGCGTGAGGTCAACAGTGATGCCGAGTTTATTGCGCCCGTGCGCGTTGAACAGCGGGTAGCGATTCCATGGACGCCTGCCGGGTTCGCGTCCGGGCATCGCCGCCACGAATGCGGGCAGCCCTTCTATGACATCCTTGGGAGGATACGGCATATACCCTCGCGTTATGGGCGGCAGCCGCTTGATGGATTCCAAGCGGATAACCTCCGCGCCTAAGTCAGCGAGCAAGGTCGCGCAGTATGTCCCTGCCCAGACGACGGTCATATCCAATATGCGGATGCCTTCGAGCGGCAGTTTTTTGTGGTCTGCCATGTTCACCCCTCGTAACCTTCCCCTATCCAATCATTTGTGTGAGCCTCTCAAATGACGCCCTGCTGCCGCAGCTGTTCGATGTCGTCTTTCGTGTAGTCTAGCGCGGTGAGCACTTCTTCCGTGTGCTCACCAAGCAGGGGGGCGGGGCGGCGAACTGACCAGGGCGATTCGTGCATTATGAAGGGACGGCCCGGGTATAGTAGGTTGCCGGCGGCAGGATGGTCGATTTCGGTGAAGGCGCCACGGCTTTGGATTTCCGTGTCGTTGATTAGGTCGGATGCGGCGTTAATGGGGGCGCTCAGTACGCCGGATTCTTGTGCCGCTTGCCAGATTTCGCGCCTCGTCCGCTCGAGGCACCAAGGAATGAAGTATGCGCTGAATTCGTCCTCAAGCTCCGGGTCGTACTGGGCTTCGGGCACGTACCAGCGTTCGTCTAGTAGTTCGTCGGGCGCGCCCATCATCGCCACCACGCGGTCGAAATAGTTGCGCCCGCCCGCAATCTGCACATAGCCGTCTTGGCAGATGAACACGCCGTTGGGGTAGCCGCCCGCCGTGGCTGTCGCACTGCGCTTGGAGATTTCGCTGTTGTATTGGTACGCCAGCAGCATGCTCATGCGGCGGTCTATCGTCCCGACCTGCGTCTCCATCAACGACACATCCACATGCTGGCTGCCAATCGCGAAGACCGCGCCCATCGTGGCTGTGGCGGCTATTGCGCCCGCCTGATACAGCACCACATTCTCGCCGAGCTTCAGCGGCTCGCGATCTTCCAGCCCGGTGGAATACATCTCGCCGCCCATGCCGTATATCATCAAGTCCGATGACCGGAAATCGCGGTACGGTCCGGTCTGCCCGAAGTTGGATATGGATGTTACGACAATTTGCGGATTGATGGTGCACAGCACGGCGTAGTCCAGCCCGTATGCCGCCATCTGCCCCGGACGAAAGCTCTCCACGACCACATCGACATTTTTGACCAGCCGCAAGACGATTTCCCGCGCCTGCTGCGACTTCAAGTTCAAGGTTATGCTGCGCTTGTTCGTGTTTAGATGCAGGAAGACGCCGCTCTTCTCCGGATGCGGCGCATCGCCGGGGAATGGCCCCATACGGCGCGCGCCATCGCCGATTTCGGGGCGTTCCACCTTCAGCACATCGGCGCCGTAGTCCGCCAGCAGCTTTGTAGCGTAAGGACCCGCTATGTAGTGCGTGAAATCTAGGACGCGCAGGTCGGACAACGCGCCGTCATCTCGCCTTTCGGATTCTGCCTGCAAGACGCACCTCTACGCATTAGTTCCTTCCCCTTCAATGAATGACGGAAGGCTAAGATTGGGAGTGAAATCAACACGGTGAATAGTCTATCGCAGACATGCGAAATTTAACAGGATGGCTAGAATGCGGGGCATGGTGATTTTGCGGTCTGCTGGACTAATGCGCGGGTGATTGGATACACTCTTGTTTGAACATTGGACGAAATTAGATATGGAGTAGGCAACACGACATGACAACGATGGACAATCAGGACGAACAATTTTCGCGCGGAATGGTCGTGGTGGCGCATGCTGACGACGCCGAGTTCGGCTGCTCAGGCACGGTGGCGAAGCTTTGCGCCGAGGGCTGGGAGATGGTCTATGTGATGTGCACCGACGGAAGCAAGGGCAGCAGCGACCGTGAAATCACGCAGGCGGAACTCGCCGCCATCCGCCGCGAAGAGCAGATAAACGCGGGCAAGGTGCTTGGTCTCAAGGATGTGGTGTTTCTGGACTACGAGGACAGCATGCTGCAGCCCACGATGGAACTGCGCAAGGACATCACGCGTGAGATACGCCGCCACAAGCCTGATGTGGTCATCACGATGTACCCGATGCGCAATCTGGACGGCGGCTGGGGCGTCGGGCATCCCGACCACATCGCAGCGGGCGAAGCCGCGCTGCAAGCCGTATTCCCCACCGCGCGCGACCACATGACATTTCCCGACCTGCTAGAAGCAGGCTTCGAACCGCACAAAGTCGCCGAAGTTTGGATTATGGGGCATCCGGCTCCTGACTTGTTTGTAGATGTAACACAGCACATGGACACTTCTATCAACGCGCTGATGGAGCATGTGTCGCAGATGGACGGGCGCGACGCGGCTTGGGCGCACGAGCGCATGGGCGCATGGAAACGCGAGCGCGGCAAGGGCATGGGCATGCAATTCGCCGAAGCGTTCAAGCGCATCGAGTTCCGCCGCTGATAGCGCCCATACCTACCCTTGAATTAACAGGATGAGCAGGACAGACAGGATACGATACATTCCCGTCCTATGTGTCCTGTCTATCCTGTTGCGTTTTGGCAGATATGCCCATGATACGCAGGCAAATGGCAACCTCAGTTTTATTGTCACAGATCCTATTGCCACAGGTCGGGGTCGGGGCGATTCATCAGCCCCAAGCCCAGATAGCCATACCAGATAACCAGTAGCACATAGCAACTCCGCGCCACGGTGATAAAAGTGTCGCGGCCGTCGTTGCTGAGTATGGCAATCATGAAAAAGACCATTACCGCCAGGCTGATAAGGGCGGCCAACAGGGAGATTATCCGGTTGAAATCTTCTCTCGTGGAGAGGCCCAACGCGAAAACAAAGCCGCCAAATCCAAGCGCAATCCCCCCTGCATAGAAGATAGCCGCTCCGGTGTAGTAAACGGGAACGCTTCCCATTATCTGGTCGCCGGTTTGGGCATCGGCAAGAACGAAGTCGATGCCGCTGGTTAGGATCCAACCCGTCAGTCCCACGAGAATCATAAAGAAGCCCGTCTGAGCAAACGCCTTTCCGTTGCCCTGCAAGGTTACATTCCGCATTAGCGCATAGAGGCCTGAGATAATTAGGGCAATGCCAAGAATTATCCCCATGTTGGTTATCTTGGTCAGCGCGGCGTTAGCGCTCTTGGAGGTTATGGAGCCTACGGCGTCAGTCACTTTAGCGCTGTCTATTAGCAATGCGCCCGGCTCTATGAGAAAGAAGATAAAGGCAATTAGCGGTCCGAATATGAGGGAGAGACCTGCCAGCCGGTTAACGGATATTGTGCCCATGCTTGAACCTCCTTTAATGTATGTGCCTCGAC
>VXRI01000123.1 GCA_009838595.1 Chloroflexota bacterium
GTCATAGTCATGGACGCTTCCTCAATAGCACTGATTTTGATTTTAGCATAGGGTGATGCGGGTTAGAGGCAATAATAATGATAATAAAGAGTGACGCAATTTTGTCCCATCCCACCTTTGCCCAAGGGAAGGGGCTATATGACTAGCATTGACGAGAGACGTGTCACCATTGTCGGCTAAAGATATTCACTAGCCATTGGACGATGAAAACTGGTAACTTTGATGGTGAGATGACTATCGTATCGTGTACTTATTTACGGGTTGGCGTTGGCGGCGCATTGATTGCGCTGGCGATGATTTGCGGCTTGGCGATGGGCGGTGTACGAGCGATTGCCGTTGCACAGCAGCCGCCGGTTACTATTGCGGGGCAGGTGGTGAACGCTTCTCCGGGCTCGGACGGCGTCTTTGGGCTGGCGGTTGTGCTGCACATGCAGGGTGCGGATTCCTATGACAATATGACGACCATCACCGACGGCGACGGCAACTTCGCCTTCGAGGGCATCCTGCATGACCCGGCACTCGTCTATGGCGTGTCAGTGCGGTATCAGGATGCGCTGTATGGTACGGAAATCGTCATCGCGGACGGTGCGACAACCGAAATCGTCATCGAAGTGTATGACGCCATCTACGAGCAGGATGTTATTCGCGTGGGCTCGGCGTCGCTGCTTTTTGCGGACACGGATCGCGTTACGCAGACAGTATCGGCGCTGGAAATCGTGAAGGTCGTCAACGATTCGGACTTCACATTTGTGCCGGGCAATGAAGGACCAATGAGCCTGCTGCGATTCGGGCTGCCTCCGGGTGCGGAAGGCTTGCAAGTCGATACGCGGCTGCTCGGCGCGGATGTCGTGCAGGTCGATAGGGGCTTCGCGGTAATCGGCAGCGTGCCGCCGGGCGAGCACGACATAATGTTCACCTACGCCTTCCCCTATGACGGCGACCGGACGACAATCGAAAAGTCGTTCCCGTTCGGCGCGGACAGCCTGCGCGTGCTTTCACCGGACGAGGTGCTGACGCTGGGCAGCGTGGACCTAGGCGCGCCGGAGTCTATAAGCATCGGCGAGCGCCCGTATCAGCTCATCGAGACGGCAGATATCGAGCGGGGCAGGCGCGTCGAGATGCAGTTGACCGGACTACCTCGCGCATCGCTCGCCGACCGCGCGCAAGCCATGGTCACCAACGCGCGCTACGAATATGCCGCGCCTGCGCTGCTCGTGGTGTTCCTGACGGCGCTGATTCCGTTCGCCGTCCTGCGGCACAGAGCGAGGAGGGCTGCGGCAGCGCCGGCGGATGTGGCTGCGGCAGAGCATATCACTGATGATGGAGTGGACGGCTCCGTGTAGCGGTGGGCATATATCAGGCTACGCCAAATCACACCCCTGTCATTCCGAAACGCAGTGATGACAGGGGTGTGTATTTGTTTTTGTACCCGATATAGCATATCCGTAGAGGCGACCGGCCGTCGCTCCTACCGTCGCTGTGCCCTGCGCATTCAATCCCAAAGTTCACCTATCCCAAATCAGCCCATTTAGGCAGAATGGGATAGATGAACGCGGCGGTCATAGGGGGTAATGGCTGCGCGAGAATTACGCCAGCGGCTTCACCAGATATTCGCAAACTTCGCGCCATTCGTGCCGGATGCTGTGTCTGTCGTGAAATGTGCCGCCGATTTGGAACGCGCCGAAGCCGGTATCCGCG
Source organism: Chloroflexota bacterium (assembly GCA_009838595.1). Lineage (GTDB taxonomy): Bacteria > Chloroflexota > Dehalococcoidia > Lucifugimonadales > JADFKI01 > Bin90. The sequence continues at coordinate 1,699 of VXRI01000123.1, forward strand.
TAGCCCAGCCGCTCGTACAGCGCGCGGGCGCGCGGGTTGTCGATGCCGACCGCCAAGCCGATTTGCGTGAAATCGCGCGACACGGCGAGACGCTCTGCCTCTGCCAATATCCGCGTGCCGATGCCGTGGGAGCGCAGGTGCGGCATAACGAATAGGTCTTCCACATGGGCGCAGTCCGATATGCGGTCGGCGACATAGCAGTCCGTTGTGCCCGTCCATCGCACCATCGTGTGACCAATGGGCATGCCGTCAAGCCATGCAATCAGGTATGTCAGGCGACCGTGCCGCTGCTGTGCAAAGCGGTCATCGTGCCGCCCCGCCAGCCTGTCCACATCGAGATGCGCGTCTAGCATAGGTATTTCGGACTGCGATAAGGGGCGTATTGTGGGCTCCGGTTGATTTGGCATAGCAGAATGCTTTACATGGATATACAGGACGGACAGGATGGGATCGATGTTGGTGCTACTTTATCAACCGGCGACGCATTTGACGGGAGGCTAACCATAGGGCTAACAGCAGGAATGCTACCATTTCCGCCACCCACACCAGCATCCATGGCGTTATGTCCCCGGAGAATAGGCCTCGCACCAGCGCCGCGGCAGCCGTGAGCGGCAATGCCCATGCCGCGTTTTGCACCACTTCCGGCAGTCTATCGAGTGGGAAGAATACGCCGCTCACCCAAAACATCGGCAGTATGAACAGCGTCAAGAAGTTGTTGATGCTGCCTATCGTGCTTGCCGTTGCCGTCATAATCATGGAAATTGCGGCGAATGTCATGCCTATCAGGTACGCTGCCGGCAGCGCCAATATCGCCCATGGCGATTCCACCAGACCGAACAGCAATGCCACGAACATCACCGCGACGGCGGACATCAGCGCGCGAGACGCGCCCCACATCACCTCGCCCATCACGATGTCGCTTGGACCGAGCGGTGTGAACAAGATGGACTCGTAGAGATTGTGCGTTTCCATGCGCATGTACGCGCCGTACGATGCGTCAAATGTCGCGTGGAACATGGCGTAGGACGCGATGACGCCCGGCGCGAGGAAGTGCGGATAGCTGACGCCCTCGCCGATGTTGGAAATGTATGTGCCAAGCCCGAAGCCCACGCCCACGAGCAGCACGAACGGCTCGACGATAAGCCCGCCTATTTCGAACCGCCACGCGCGGCGAAACGCCTCTAAATTGCGCTGCCACACGCGGAATCCGCCCCAGATGGGGGTTCGGTGGATGCGTTGAATGGTGAGTTGGTTCATCAGTAGATCAGTCAGCCAGTCGGTTGGGCAGCCAGTCAGTTGAGCAGTCGGGCAGAAGTTCCTTCCGTCTAGCCCTCGCGCAATCCGCGTCCGGTTAGCCGCAGGAATAGGTCTTCCAAGTTGCCGGGGCGCTGGAACATTTCGTAGCCGTTTAGGCTGGTGTTTTCTCTTAAGACCGCGCCGTTGTCGCCGTAGAAGTAGAGCGAATCGCCGCCGTATTCGAACTTCACGCCTTGGTCTGTCAGCTGCTGCACGATGCCTGTCATGTGTGCAGGATTGACGCGCAACTCGACGACCTGATCGCCGACATGCTCGCGGATGAGCTGTCGTGGCGTGCCTTCCACTAGGATGTTGCCAAGGTCGATTACGACGAGACGGTCACACAGGTGCGCCGCTTCGTCCATGTAGTGCGTGGTCAGTAGGATGGTGATGCCCTGCGACTTGAGCGTGGCGAGCTTTTCCCAAACCAGCATTCGCGCCTGCGGATCTAGCCCGGTCGTCGGCTCGTCGAGCACCATTATGCGCGGATTGTGCAGCATCGCGCGCGCAATGAGCAGCCTGCGCCGCATGCCGCCGGAGAGTTGGTCTATCGTCTGGTGCGCCTTTTCTTCGAGTTGGAAGAACTCCAGTGATTCCCAAGCGCGTTCCGATGCGAGCGCGCGGGGCATGTTGAAGTATCGGGCGTAGGTGAGCAGATTTTGCAGCACTGTCAGGTCTGGGTCGAGGCTGTCCGCCTGCGACACGACGCCGAGCGTGTATTTGATGTTGCGCTGATCGCCGCGCACATCCTTGCCGTCAACGAGCAGTTCACCATCGCTGACCGGAGAGATGCACGAGAGCATCTTCATAGTCGATGTCTTGCCTGCGCCGTTGGGACCGAGAAGGGCGAAGCACTCGCCTTCGAATATGTCGAAGTCGATGCCGTTGACCGCCGTGAGTTCGCCGTACCGTTTGGTGAGATTGCGCGCCTGAACCGCGATATGGGTTTCGCGCAGCGTAGAGTTGCCCTGCAAAGTGAAATTCTAACCATCCTGAAATCTGTGCTTCGTGAAAGAGCGCGCACCTATCCATTGTATCAATTATCAGTACCTGCATGTCAGTGATAATTTACATGAGACAGCGTTCCCATTCGGATGGTCAAAATAACAAAACCAGTTCGTCCTGAGCCTGTCGAAGGACGCGAACTCGAGGCGCGTAGTTCGACAAGATCACCACGAACGGCAATAAAACGCCCTTGACCATCTAGGCTGTGTTGACAATTCGCTTGTTCCTTGTCATTTCGGGCGAAGCGCGAAATCTAAAGTCGGAAACAGGTTTGCATGCAACGATTTTAGATTCCGAACGCAGTGAGGAATGACAACATAGCCTTATTTTTTCGGAGATAGACGCATCAACATTCAAATGTCAACAGAACCTAGAAGGAAACGCAGGGCAATCGCATCTTGCGGCAATTGGAATACTTATTGCGCTCACTTATCT
>VXRI01000302.1 GCA_009838595.1 Chloroflexota bacterium
ACAATAAGCCGCAATCAACACAATCAAAGGTAAGGAGACATCTCAATGGAATTCGGATTTGGAGTGCCTAGCCGCGGGCCCCTGGCTTCGCTGGACAATATCGTCACACTGGCGCAGCAGGGCGAGCAGATGGGCTTCGACATTCTCAGCGTCAGCGACCACATCGTCGTGCCTACTAGCATCGACTCAATCTACCCATACAACGACACCGGCGAGTTCGTCAGCTCGGCGTCCGGCGAATATATGGAACAGCTCGCCACCATCAGCTACCTGGCGGGCATCACATCCACCATCAAATTGCTCACATCGGTCATGGTCTTGCCGCACCGTGCGCCCGTGCTCACGGCGAAGATTCTCGCAACCATCGATGTCGTGTCGCAGGGCAGGCTCATCGTGGGCTGCGGCGTCGGCTGGATGCGCGAGGAGTTTGAAGCGATTGACGCGCCGCCATACGAAGAGCGCGGCGCGGTCAGCAACGAGTACATCGCAGCATTCAAGGAACTGTGGACAAGCGACAACCCCACATTCGACGGCAAGTATTGCAGCTTCTCCGACATCAGTTTCGCGCCGAAGCCGGTGCAGCAGCCGCACCCGCCCATCTGGATCGGCGGCGAAAGCCCGCCCGCGCTACGCCGCGCAGCCCAGCTCGGAGACGCGTGGTATCCGATATGCAGCAACCCCCAATTCCCTGTCGGCACATTCGACCAGCTCGCCGAATACCACGCGCGCGTGCGCTCCAATGCGGAGCGCGTTGGCAGAGACCCGGCGACGCTCGATTTCGCATACAGCGTGAACTGGTACAGCGATGCCGGCGCGCAGGAAGTTGACGGCGAGCGCCGCCTGCTCACGGGTGACCCGGCGCAGGTCGCCGCCGACATCAACCGCCTAGAAGGTATGGGCATCAACCACCTGATGCTAAACTTCCCCGGCGACACCGTGGATGAGACGCTCGCCGCGATGGATAGGTTCGTAAGCAATGTGAAGCCGTTGCTGTAGGCTGTAACATGGTAATCTACATCGATACACAGGACGAGCAAGATGATGAGATAGGAAGGTGATTGATTGAATATGGCAGGCGATAGGCTGCTTGCGCTGCCGGAAGACTGGAACTGCATGCTGGCGATAGCGGCGCATCCGGACGATTTGGAGTATGGCGCGGCGAGCGCGATAGCCCGCTGGACATCACAGGGTAAGCGGGTAATATACCTGATGGTTACGAGCGGCGAGGCGGGCATAGACGCGATGACACCGTCCGTGGCAGGTCCGCTGCGCGAGCAGGAAGAACTGAACAGCGCCGCCGTGGTTGGCGTGGACACCGTAGAGTTTCTGAACTACACGGACGGCATAGTCGAATATGGCTTACCGCTGCGCCGAGACCTAGCGCGCTCCATCCGCAGGCATAAGCCGGACATCGTACTCACCAACAACTTCGAACTGCGCTGGGGCGGCGGGCAATTCAACATGGCGGACCATCGCGCCGTCGGTCTGGCTACCCTGGACGCCGCGCGAGACGCGGGCAACCGTTGGATATTCCCCGACCTGCTAGACGAAGGCTACAAGCCTTGGAACGGCGTGCGCTCCGTGCTGACAGGCGGCGCGGCAGGCTCCACTCACGCCGTCGATGTAACGGACTTCATCGACAAGGGCGTGGAATCGCTGGAAAAGCACCGCGTCTATATTGACAACCTAGGCGTGGACTTCGACCCGGACACCTTCCTAACCTTCAACGCCGCCGCCACCGGCGAACGCTTCGGCTGCGACTACGCAGTAGCCTTCGAAGTATTTCAGATTTAGGCGCGTAGTCGGCCTTCCAATGGTGGCGCACTATGGGTATGGGCGCGCTATTGCGAATGGGGGCAGGTCAAGATAATATGTGCCTGTAAGATTTGTGCTTGTGATACGGCAGGCTTGCATGTGAGGCGGATTTATGGCGAATGTTGTGCTCGTAACGGATATGGTCGTCGGCTTTATGGAAGACGGGCATAACCTGTATTGCGGGGACGCCGCGCGCGAAATTATCCCGAATGTGCAGCGCCTCATCGAGAGAGAGCAGGCGGCGGGCGGCAGCGTCGTGTTCATTTGCGACACGCACGACCCGGACGACCTCGAGTTCGAAATGTTCCCCGTGCATTGCGTTCGCGGCACTGACGAGCCGGATATCATCCCCGAGCTGAGTGGTTACGCAGGCATCCGCCTACCCAAGCGCCGATACAGCGCATTCTTCGAAACGAACCTTGCGGGCATACTCGCTGAACTTCAGCCGGAGCGAGTCATCGTTTGCGGCGTGTGCACCGACATCTGCGTGATGCACACCGTCGCGGATGCGCGCAACCGTGACTACGCCGTGGATGTCCCTACGGACTGCGTCGCGTCATTCGACGAACAGGCTCACACCAACGCATTGGAGCACATGGAGAAAATCCTAGGAGCGCGGCTGGTAGGTAGCCGGCAGTAAATGGCGCGTTGCAGTAGTTCGCTTCCAAATGAATATCCAACCAAGCAAGGCACTATTCGATTTGCCTCCATCCAACATTCCCGCATCAACGAGACGGAACAATTCCAGTAATTGCAAATCCAAGATGGTAACGGACAGGCATATATGACTACTTCCAATTTTGAACTAGCGCCATCCTTGCTGGTTGGCGACCGCGCCGATGTGCAGTCGCAGCGGACGCAGACCATCCTGCGCACAGAGAATGTCAGCCCGACCGTGACGCTGGAGTTCAGTCCGACACGTGACGGCGTGCTGTGCGGCATCGGCGAAGTTCGCGCGCTGCTGGGCAGGGTGCTGCCGGAGACCGGCGTCGAAGTCTGGGCGCTTAACGAAGGCCGCGCGATGGTGACAGGCGAAGTTGCGCTGCGGATCAGAGCCGCGTACACGGTCATTGGACTGTACGAGAAGACAATATGCGGAATGTTGGCATCGTCAAGTGGCTGGGCGACCGCCGCCCGCGAGTGCGTGGATGCGGCGGGCAACATCCCCGTCGTCTGCGCATCGCCCGCTCACGCGCATCCCAACGTCGTGCCGCTGATAGACTACGCGGCGGTAATCGGCGGCTGCGTAGCGGTCTCAACTACTCTGGGCGCGCGGCTCGCCGGCGTAACGCCCACCGGCTACATGCAGCACGCCCTGCCGCTTCTGCTCGGCAACACCGTCGACGCGCTGCAATCATACGATAGGCACATGCCGCTGGAAGTCCCCAGAATCGCGATACTAGACACTTTCAAGGACGAGGCGGAAGAGGCGCTCAATGTTGCGTACGCGCTAGGTAATCGGCTGCGCGGCGTGAACATCAGCACGCCCGCAGAGCGCGGCGGCGTAACGCCCGGTTTGGTGAAGGAGATTCGTGCGAAATTGGACACGCAGGGCTTCCAGCATGTGGACATCTTCGTCACGTTCGGCGTGAACAAGAATACAATCCGCGATTTCGTGGAACAGGGAGCGCCCGTGAACGGCTTCAGCGTGGACGAGGCAATAGGCGGCGCGCCACCGCTGTGCTTCGACGCGGAGATTCACGAAATCGACGGCGCCCCCATAGCACGGCGCGGAAGAATGCCCGGCATAACCCCCAGCCCCCGCCTAGACCGCATTATGTAGGTCAATGTAGGACAACGCAGGGCAAATCACCCGCGACATTTCTGCCATTCATAAGTCAGGGCACGACCTTCGTTCAAACTGCCCCTCTACTTTTCGGTTCTGGGTCCGGCTCTGGAGCCGGTTCTGGGGAGATGTTCAGAATTGGGTTGCTCTAACTTCAAGTGCGTTAGGGCGAAGGCTCCTACGAAATCGTCTTCGTTCTAGGCGCGATTACACAGTTAAGCGTGAGGGACACGCCGCTTATGGAGTGCGCGAGTATTGGCGGTTCGATCACACAGGCGGCAAGTTCCACGACGCGGCGCTCGCAGGCGATGCGCTCATCGGCGACCACTACAAGCGATGGAAATTCACCACTAGCCGGACTGCCTGATTTGGGGCATGGTCCCGTCTTGGGATTGGATATATGCTGGGACAAGGAACAGATACGCTTGCGCGATCCCTCCACCGGCGATTTCATACCCACGCCCAAAGAATCCGCGGTCCACGCGAAAGAAGCCGAAGCTCGGGCGGACGCTACCGATGCGGAAATTAGACTGTTGCGCGAGCGCATTAAAATGCTTGAACACAGACCATCGTAAGTGCGGGCTATACCGTATAACGAGCGCCGAGAGTATTCTCAGATTTGCGTCCCAATTCGTGCATTTCGTTCCAATATGACAAGGCGTTCATGGGGCATAGTTTACTTCAATCCGCAGCACGCGTTTCGTCGTATCCGTGATGCGCGCCCAATCTGCGATGCGCCAGGCGGGGACGCACACTATCCCGTGTTCGGATACCAGCAGCGGCAAGCCTTCGCGCCATCTTCGCGGCACCCGCGCGTCTATCATGA
>VXRI01000167.1 GCA_009838595.1 Chloroflexota bacterium
GGGCTGGACGACCTTGATGCATTCGCCACTGCAACAGTGATGACGGAAGCGATTAAAAAGGTCGGAGAGTACGACCTCGTGCTGTGCGGCAGGCAAGCGTCCGACTGGGATCAGGCGCACGTGCCGCTAGGCATCGCGGAGATGCTTGGGTTGCCATGCATCACGCTGGCGCAGAACATTGAAGTTGTGGGCGGTGGGCTCATCGTACAACGCGCGCTGACGGACGGATACGAAGTCGTCGAGGCGCCTATGCCCGCGCTAGTTACGGTCACGAACGAACTGGGCGAGCCTCGCTACCCGACTCTGCGCGGCATTATGCAGGCGAGCCGCAAGCAGCCGACAAGATGGAGCACCGCCGATGTCGGTTTGGACGCATCCGTGCTCGAACCAAAGCTTACGCTGACTGACCTGTACATCCCGGTCAGCGACAATCAGGTCGAAGTAATAGAAGGCGAGGACGACGCGGACGCTGGCAGAAAGCTTGCGCTGCGGCTGCGCGAAGAACGACTCATCTAGTGCCTTCGCTTGATCTGGAAGGATGGTCAGGACGGGCGTGTCTTGGCGCGAATGGAACTATGCCCACCTTATAGGCACGCATATAGGCATTCAAAAATATAGACGACGACCGAACGGGATGATATAATCTCGCGTTCGGTCTTGATATTCTTATCCTTCCTGTCTGCTCAACGCAGGGCAGGTGATGAGGAACTATAGACAAGTGGAGAATTGAGATATGGCAGGGGTTCTTGTTGTAGGGGAACTGAATGGCGATACGCTGCAAAGCATCACGGGCGAGCTGCTTGCCGCCGGACGCGGCATCGGCGACGCGAGTGGAGAAGAAGTTGCCGTAGTGCTACTGAATGGCAGCGAGGAGGCAGGACAGGCGGCGATTGCGCTCGGCGCGGACAAGGCATACTTGGCGCAGGACGACGTGCTCGCCGATTTACAACTGGACGCGCAGGTCGCCGCGCTTGCGAAGGTGTGCAACGAGGCGCAACCATCAGTCGTGCTGGTTGGGCGCACACTCTCAGGCCGCGATGTCGGACCGCGACTCGCCTTTAGGCTTGGTGTTGGCTTGGCGCAGGACTGCCTAGAAGTCGAAACGGACGGCGACAGCGGGAAAGTCGTTGCGGTGCGCCCTGTGTACGGCGGCAACGCCCTGGCGAAGGTAACATTCCCGGATACCAGCCCGCAGATGGTCGTATTGCGCGCTAAGGCATACGAACCACTGGATGCGGACGAATCGCGAACCGGCGAAATCGTCGTCGTCAACACCGATCTTGATCCGTCCGTCGTAAAAGCGCGGCTAGTGGAGACGGTGCGCCAAGAATCCGAAGGCGTGCGGCTCGAAGACGCGAACGTCGTCATTGGCGGCGGCAGAGGGCTTGGCGGTCCAGAGCCGTTCGACCAGCTCGAAGATTTGGCGGGACTGCTTGGCGGCGCGGTCGGCGCATCGCGCGCAGTGTGCGACGCAGGATGGCTTGACCACAGCTACCAAGTAGGCTTGACCGGCAAGACCATCACGCCCGACCTGTACATCACGGTTGGCATATCCGGCGCGAGCCAGCATATGGCGGGTTGCTCGGCGTCCAAGAATATCGTCGCCATCAATCGAGATGGGGACGCCAACATTTTCAAGAGCGCCAACTTCGGCGTCGTAGGCGACTGGAAAAATGTCCTGCCATCGTTCATCGAGACAGTACGCGAGCTTGTGGATTCATAGTTGATGACAATCTGAGCAAGGAGTCGTGATTTATGAACAGCGATTTCCTGTTCGACATAGACGGGATGCTGAATTCGATAGAAAGCGCGGATGTGATTTCCGTGTTCTTCCCATCGTTTCGCAAGGCGCTGGTTGTTGACCCGCGCAGCAATGACAGACACGCGCCGATGGTGCAGATTGCGCCGATGGCAGCGTCGCCGCGAGAGCGGTTGCGTCTCATCCGCCGCCAACGGCCCGGCTTGCCGCGAGTGCGAAACCTCGCGGTAATTCCGTGGACGCGCTATGTGGACAGTCTAGTGCGATTGGGCTTGTGGGACAGGCTGATAGAGCGGCTCGAGCGCGCCGGCGACAACGAAGCGCTCGACGAATGCGAGCGAGCGCTCATCGAACTGCGGGAGATGGAACGCGACGAGCATGTGAACGCCATCCTAGGCAAGAACTATCACACAATCTGGTCAGCGGACGGGAATCAGTCTTAATCGACCTATCTCATGAGGTCTTGAAATCTGATCGCCATCCGACGAATTTCGCGCTCGTTGCCATCGACAAGCTTATTCAGTTCGACTTCGCGCGTAGTCGCGGCGGCACGAGAAGACATCTGCGCGAACCAAACCGACTTGGGATTCTTCCCTGCGATCGATTTGGTATTGCCGCCCAGATGCTCAGATATTCTCTCGTGTAATTATCGCGTCTGTCCGACATAGAAACAACCGCCGTCTATTTTGATATAGACGAAGAACTCGGTAGCCGTCGTGTCGCGCTTGCCTCATTCGGGCGAGTATTCCTTGCTCTACCACCTGTTGGAAGTCGAAAAGTGTGTGTCGTCTTGCCGTTGCCCAGATCGGTTATTGCAACAGTTTAGGCACAGTTCATACTGCGTGTCTTTTGCGCGGTTGCAGCCCGGGCACTCATGAACTTTGCCTTCCAGAAGCGTGGTAATATGTGGGACACATGAACATAAAATGGTTGGGAAAGACAATCGCATTGCAGTTCCAGAACAGGCACTGCTTGGGCGTCCTGTTAGATTGATAGCCAGCGGACTGCGCCGAGAGCCGGACGGCATGGGTAGTGACGAATTTCTCGCGCGATGCCATCTACGGCTCCAAACACATCGCTTGCAACTCTCCTCCAACCAGGCATGCGGTTCTGTTCTCCCTCTCCAACCCCGTGTCCTAATCTGCAATAATGCCATCCGTGTAAAGTGCTTGGCGATATGATATTGAGTGGTAATATAAAGCGGTTCACTATCGCTCTAGCCTATTTCATCAGCATAATTGAAGCGCCAGAAAAGTGTAGCAGGGTGCCAACATGAGCATGCAAATACGATTGCTTACTGCGGCCGACGCCGAGATTTACCATGCGCTGCGGCTTCGGGCGCTGAAAGAGCATCCGGCGGCATTTGCGCAACCTTACGAGTCGCAGGCGTCGACTCCGATTGCGGATGTAGTGCGCCGGCTGCGCGAGACGGCCGACGCGCCGCACGATTTTGTTCTTGGTGTTTTCTTGGACAATGCGCTCATTGGAATGGTGGGATTCCGGCGTGAGCGCGGCGAACGCGTGCTGCACAAGGGTAGCATTTGGGGAATGTACATCGCCGCCGAAGCACAAGGACAGGGCTTGGGACGCGCGCTGATGCTCGATGCAATCCGGCGCGCGAAAGAGATGCCCGGCTTGCAGCAGATAGGGCTTGGCGTCATCAGCGGCAATGCCGACGCCCGCAGACTGTACACATCGCTCGGATTCCAATCTTGCGGGATAGAACGGCGGTCCATCTTGGTGAACGGCGAGTATCACGACGATGAGTATATGCAGTTATTCCTAGGCGCCTTCGAATAGGTATGACGAGACTTGCGCTGCCCTAGTTCATACGCGTGCCGCCGTTTACGTTGAGCGACTGCCCTGTGATATTCAGCGCATCATCGGACGCGAAGAATGCCACCGCCTTGCCGATGTCCTCCGGCGTTTGCTCCCTTCCAAGCGGGCAGCGTTCCTTGATGGCGGCGTCGAAGATTTCGCGCGGCGTCAAGTCTTGCTGCTCCGGATTATTGCGCTTGGCGCGAACGGCAATGCGCTCCCACATCGGAGTCCAAATGCTGCCTGGGCAAATCACATTAACATTGATGTTGTACGGCGCAAGTTCCAGCGCATACGACTGCGTTAGGTGAATCACGGCTGCTTTTGATGCGCCATACGCGCCGCCACCAGCGCCGTCTCGCCCGCCATGAGACGCGATGTTCACAATCTTGCCCGAGCGCCGACTTTTCATGTGTGGGCTTACAGCATCGGATACGAGCGCTGTGCCCTTCACATTGACATCGAACGTCATATCCCAGTCTTCTTCGCGAGACCATGTCGTTTGTTCAAAGCCCGGCGCGCCGATGACGCCTGCCGCATTAACCAGAATGTCTATGTGCTCGAAGTCGGATTGCGCTTGCGCCACCATCTCTCTGAGTTGCGATTTGGCCGTTACATCCGCTTGATACGCCCTCGCAACGCGTCCGAGATTTCCAACTTCTTTAGCAGTCTGCTGAACGCCGGCAATGCTGATGTCGCACAACGCCACATCTGCGCCGCGCTCAGCCAGCACTCGCGCGATGCCCCTGCCCAGACCACGCGCGCCGCCTCTTACGAGAGAAACTTTCTCTTCTAGCTGCATATGATGACTCTTCACCCAT
>VXRI01000201.1 GCA_009838595.1 Chloroflexota bacterium
CCAGAATGCCGCCCCACACGCCTATGCCTCCGCTCGAGATGAATAGGAGCTGCAGCAGGTTGAACTCGTAATAGCCCCAGTTGTCGATAACATGGACGAGGCGCGCGCCGATAATGCCGCCGAGAATCGCCCAGATTGCAATGGAGTATATGTCGTCCGGGTCTATGCCCTTCATCGGCGCCCATCTGCCTACCAGATAGACCGCCATAGCGACCGCCAAGAAGGTGAAGAACCCGTGCCAGCTTAGCAAGAACGATCCAGTGTTGATTAAGTACGGCGAAATATCGATTTCAATCATGCGCTTCCCACGACAGGTCTGCCTTTCAATTGATAGGTTTATCGATGAATATGACATTGGCAAAACACAAAATAGCGGTGTCAGGTGGATGTGTCAATAGAATGACGATTATGGCAAGCCCCCTATCCTACTGTGTGCAAGGTCAAATCAATGCCTCACAAGCATGCGTGGCATACGCAGGCATGCTGATAGGCGTTATGCTAGAATATGAACAGACAGCAATCATCATAATTGGAGCGTTGGGTACAGTTGCAGAATAGCGTTGACGGATTCTTGAACTATATGACGGTAGAGCGAGGCGTTTCGCCGAACACACTTTCGGCGTATAGGAGCGATCTCAACCAGTTAGTCCAGTATTTGCAGACCAATCACTTGAACGGGAACGGCAGTGATTGGCAGAATGTGGACGAAGACATGATGTCGCAATATCTGCTTCATCTTCACGCGCTAGAGTATTCCGATACTACGCGCGCACGAAAGGTAGCATCGAGTCGGTCGTTGTTCGGCTTTTTGCTGGACGAAGGCAAGGTAAGCCGCGACCCTACCGAAAATATCAGTTCGCCGCGCATTGGGCGCTCGCTGCCGGACACATTGAGTGTGGATGAAGTCGGTGATCTGCTCGCCTACGCGGCGCTGCAAGACTCGCCGGACGGCATGCGCAACCGAGCGATGTTCGAGCTGATGTACGCATGCGGACTGCGCGCATCCGAATTGGTCTCGCTTGATCTCGGCGACATCGACTTGGAGCAAGGCAGCGTGCGCGCCTTTGGTAAGGGCAGCAAAGACCGCGTGATCCCGGCGCACGCCGATGCAATCGCGGTGCTGCGGCGATATATCAATGAAGCGCGACCTTCGTTTGTGAAGCGCGAATCAGAACGCTCTCTGTTCCTGAACAGGCGCGGCAACCGGCTCAGCCGTCAGGGATTCTGGTTAATTCTAAAGGCGAGTGCCGAGCGCGCAGGCATCACTAAGGCCATTAAGCCGCATATGCTGCGTCATAGCTTCGCCACGCACCTGCTGCAAGGCGGCGCTCCACTGCGGTATGTGCAGGAGTTGCTGGGGCATTCCAGCATCACGACCACGCAGGTTTACACGCACCTTACCAGCGAACATGTGCGCACCGAATACGATAAGTCCCATCCGAGAGCGTGAATGATAATGATTGAATTCGCCTGTATCGGTAGGTAGGATTCTCAACACGTCTCTCCATATTTCTTCACAGAAACACGCATAGGAGACATTGCAATGCCAAGCAAAGCGCAACGCGCAGCATCGCGACAGGCACGGCTGAGCCGCAGGAAGCGACGAGGCAAGGCAGCGCCTCAGAACTTTGAATCTGGTCCTACGCAGTCCACCGTAGTCAGCGACTCAGCAGCAGATGCGCCGTCGCGGTCTGCAAGAAGGGCGACATCGTATAATTCAAGCCCCGCAGCCCGGACGAGCACAGCAACCGCCGTAGCGCCTAGCCCCCGCCCCGCCCCGCGCGCAAGACGCCGCGCCGTCGTTACTAGCGCGCCGGCAGTCAGCAAGTTCTTAGCCGGCGAAATTAGGCAGATCGGCATCATCACATCTCTCATCGCGGTGATTCTCGCAGGCTTGACATTCGTGCTGGGCTAGGCGGTAAAACCGAGCTGTCGTTCCCAATTCCAACCTTGCCTTCGCTGCATACCGATAGCGATACCAAGTGCCGTAGGCTTTGTCAGGCATTGTAACCGGAAGGCATTTATCTCACTTTGCCATTAGCATGCTGCACATAGATTTTTCTGAGCGTCTGAAAGCAACGCCCACAAAGCCGGGCGTGTACTTGATGCGTGACGAAATCGGCGCGGTGCTGTATGTTGGCAAGGCAGCCGGGCTTCGCAGCCGCGTGAGTTCGTACTTCGCGCCAAGCGCCAGCCATCCCCGCAAAATCGCCAATATGATGAAGCGGGTCGCGGACTTCGAATACATTGTTACCGAGTCCGAGCAAGAGGCGCTCATTCTCGAGTGCAACCTTATCAAGGAACACCAGCCGCCGTACAACGCCCGCTTGAAGGACGACAAGAGCTACCCGTTCATCAAAATAGATGTGTCCGAAGACTTCCCGCAGGTCTATATCACCCGGCGCGTCAACAAGGACGACTCGAAGTATTTCGGTCCGTTTGCAAGCGCAGGCAGCGTGCGCCGCACACTCGGCTTGCTTAAGAAACTATTCCCCTACCGTTCCTGCACGAAGACTATCACCGGCACGGACGCTCGTCCCTGCCTCGACTATCACATCCACCGTTGCGTCGGTCCGTGCATCGGCGCAGTCGATAAGCAAGAGTACAGCGAAGTCATCGACCAGGTCATTCTGTTTCTTGAAGGCAAGACAAACAAGGTCGTCGGGTCGATTAAGCAGCGCATGCTCGCCGCAGCCGAAAGCCTTGAATTCGAGAAGGCGGCTGTACTGCGCGACCAATTGACCGCCATCGAGAAGGTACATGAAGGGCAGAAGGTGCTGCACTTGACATCAGAGAATGCGGATGTCATCGCTACCGCGCCAGGCACTCGTGAGGCGTGGGTCGAGGTGTTTTTCATACGGCAGGGCAAGCTTATCGGACGCGACAATTTCCTGATGGCAGGCACGCAGGACGACGAACCGAACAAGATTCTCACCGCGTTCGTGAAGCAATTCTACGATGCCACGCCCTATGTCCCGCCGCGCATACTCGTGCAGTATCCGCTCGAAGAGACGGACGGCATCGTGAAGTGGCTGCGCGAGAAGCGGCAAGGCAGCGTACGCGTCCACGTACCGCAGCGTGGCGAAAAGCGCCGTCTTGTGCAGATGGTCGCGGAGAACGCAGAGCAAGGCTTTGAGCAACTGCGCGTCAAGCAGATGTCGGACACCGCCGCGATGGACGCCGCGATGTCCGAACTGCAAGAGGCGCTCAGCCTGCCCAATCCGCCACGCCGCATCGAGTGCTACGACATTTCCAACATTCAGGGCACGAACGCGGTCGGCAGCATGGTCGTGTTCGAAGACGGCAAGCCCAAGAAGGCGCACTACCGGCGATTCCAAATCAAATCGGTCAAGGGCGTGGACGACTATTCCATGATGCGCGAAATGCTGACACGCCGGTTCAAACGCCTATCGAAGTCTAGGCGTTCGCGTAACTCTGACGAAACGCAAGGCACGCCACTTCAGCCGATCAGCAAAGCAAACGGTGGCAATGCCTGGGGCATCGAGCCGGACCTTGTGCTGATAGACGGAGGCAAGGGGCATCTCGGCGCTGCGCTGCAAGTCTTCCTAGAACTGGGAATCAATGACATTCCGCTCGCAAGCCTTGCGAAAGAGAACGAAGAGTTGTTCATCCCGATGATGAGTGAAGGTATAATGCTGCCCCGCAATTCGCAAGGGCTATATCTGGTGCAGCGCGCGCGAGACGAAGCGCATCGATTCGCCATCACATTCCACCGAGAGCGCCGCTCCAAGAGGAGCGTGCAGTCTGCGCTAGACCTAGTCCCGGGCATCGGCCCCAAGCGCAAGCGAATGTTGATACGCAGATTCGGCTCAGTGAAAGGCGTCAGCAACGCATCCGTCGAAGAAATCGCATCCGTCCCCGGCATGACGCTAACTCTGGCACGCAGCATCAAGAATTATGTGTAGCTGCTGGCGCTAGGTTTCGTTAGAAAATCTGGTCTTCCCTGCCCATTTGTCTCCTTCCCTTCGACATAGAAAGGCTAGGCTGGGGTGAACTGCAATCATGCAAGGTTTAGTTGCCAGAACCTGAGCCTGACTAATCCGCTGCCCCTTCGTTTCTTCGGTCCTCGCCGCGGATTCCGACGCTGAACGGACGCAGCAGGCTGGTAAACTCCATAGGGAAAATGAACTTGGTGGAAGAGCTTTCGCCCAACTTCTGCAGAGTTTCGAAGTACTGCAAGCTCAACGTGTTGGAGTCGATGTTTTGCGCTACATCGTACACCTTGTCCAGCGCATTGCTGAACCCTTCCGCGCGTAATATCGCCGCCTGCTGGTCGCCTTCTGCGGACAAAATCTCCGCTTCTCGTTCGCCTTCCGCCTTAAGAATCGCCGCCTGCTTTTCACCTTCCGCGACCGTGATAGCGGCT
>VXRI01000090.1 GCA_009838595.1 Chloroflexota bacterium
GATACAGGCGGCGGGCAGACCGTGCAAATTGAGTTTGTCAGCGCCAACCCTGTCGGACCACTGCTAATCTCGCACGCGCGCGGTGGCGTTATTGGCAGCGCACTCGCAAACATACTGTGCGCGGCGGGCTACGATATTACGCGCGAATACTACTTCAACGACGCCGGCGCGCAGATAGGCCACTTTGCGCGAACGTTACATACACGCTATCTGCAGCGGGCCGGACGCGACGCAGAACTACACGAAGACGGCTATCACGGCGAGTATATGATCGACCTCGCCACCGAGATATATGACGAAGAAGGCGATCGGTTCTTGGACGCGCTTGAAGAAGAAGCGCTTAACGAACTCGGCGAGCTGGGCGTTGCCAAGTTTATGGCTCGCATCCGCGAAGACCTCGTAATGCTGCGCATCGACTTCGACGAGTGGTTCAACGAACGAACCCTCTTCATTGATGGGCAGTTCGAGCGATCTATGGACTTATTACGGGGCGACGGGTTCGTAACGGAGCGCGAAGACGCAGTGTGGTTCGCGTCCACGCTGCTAGGCGACGACAAGGACAAAGTACTGGTGCGCAGCAACGGCATACCGACATACTTTGCATCGGACGTGGCATATCACTACAACAAGTTCTTCGAGCGCGAATTCGACCGCGTCATCAACATCTGGGGCGCGGACCACCAGGGGCACGCGCTGTTCATGAAGGCGTTAGTCGCCGCGCTGGGCATGCCCGAAGACAAGCTCACGCTGATTATCAACCAGCTGGTAACCTTAAAGCGCGGCGGAGAGGTAGTGCGGCTGTCCAAGAGATCCGGCGACATTATTACGCTACGCGAGGTGATTGACGAAGTCGGTGCGGACGCCTGCCGTTACTTCTTCCTATCGCGGGCGGCGGATAGCCAGATGGAGTTCGACCTAGAGTTGGCGAAGGAGCAGTCACAGGAAAACCCAGTCTATTATATCCAGTACGCGCACGCGCGAATTGCCGGCATACTGCGTCTCGCGGAAGA
The DNA here is from genome assembly GCA_009838595.1 of Chloroflexota bacterium. Lineage (GTDB taxonomy): Bacteria > Chloroflexota > Dehalococcoidia > Lucifugimonadales > JADFKI01 > Bin90. The sequence goes on from VXRI01000090.1 coordinate 1,011, forward strand.
ACGCGGAATAGATTACGCGGATGGGGACGTTTCCCTGCTCACTCACGAAGCGGAACTGGCGCTCATTCGCAAGATGCTGGAACTGCCGGAGCTTATCGGCATGATGTCGCGCAGCCTCGAGGCGCACCACCTACCACACTACGCCGCCGAACTCGCGACCGCGTTCCACTGGTTCTATCAGAACTGCCGCGTAGTGTCTGGTGTCGAAGGCGAAGCGACTATCAGCAAAGCTCGGCTGAAGCTCGTGGATGCCGCGCGAACGGTGCTTGCGCGCTGCCTCAGCCTGATGGTGATGGATGCGCCGGAGAAGATGTGAGGAAAAGTCAGCCAGTTTTTCAGTAAGTCAGTCGGACAATTGCCGTATCATTTCGGCACTCCATTTACTGCCCCACTGATAGACTAATGAACTGACAGATTTCCTTACTCCAAGTTCCCCTGCGCCTTGTACTTCACGGTCTTTTCCATATAAACATCGCAGTACCACTTCATCTTTGCGAGATGGCGCTCGCCGACCTCTCGAAGCACCTTGCCCGGCGAACCGACCACCAGTGAGCGCGGCGGAATCTTCACATTGTCCACAAGCATCGTGCCGGATGCAATCAGGCTGTACTCGCCAACTTCCACTCCGTCGTTGAGAGTCGCGCCATTGCCTATGACTGCGCGGTTGGCAACATACTTCGCGTGGCAAAGAACCTTGTGTCCAATTGTGACATAGTCGCCGATTTCCACATCCGCGTCACCGTGCACGACTGAGTTGTCCTGGACATTCGTGTGCTTGCCTATGATAATCTTGCCCATGTCGGCGCGCACAATGGCGCCGGGCCAAACGCTCGACCCTTCGCCAATCTCGACATCGCCAATCACATAAGCAAATTCGCTGATGAATGCCGTGGGATGGATTTTGGGGGCCTTGTCTCCAAGGGTTCGTATCACTTGGCTACTCCTTATTCTCGCCAATGGTTTCAGTCAATGTTCCATGCCCAGAGTAAAGAGCATTGCGACATCGAGCCGGCGCATTTTGTCAGGGCTGAGTGCGCCCATTCGGGTTGAAAGCAAGTCCTCGCTGGATGTCATGATAACATCCAGATTCACCACGGAAGGCAACATCAAACGTTCTGCGATGTCCAAAGCTACCTCTGTCAGAAGTTATCTGACGCGGGTGGTAATCGGCGACAAGATAACTTGAGAGCGCATCGCATACGCTTCGTCGCGCATCAGAAGTAACACTGGCCTGCTGCCAACGGGCCGTGGCAAGTAATCCCAACCAGATTTCGCCTCGTCTCATGGGACATACTGTCCGGATGCGTCCTCGTCATCCCAGTAATTGGCTGGGAAGGCGTTTCTCTGAGCCGCGGCAATCCACGCCTTTTCCTATTCCGTCTCAGGACATAGCTCATACCCGCCTTTATACTGAGCGACTAATTCCGCTTCCTTTTACTGCTTGGCAAAGGCGTCTATCAGGCGCACAAAGAACTCGCTCTGCGTTTCGCCCGTGGAGGTGCGCTCATTCTCTATGATTTCCAGCGTATCGCAGGGAAGCGTAAGGTTTATGTTAGCCAGGTGCATTCCTACGAATGTGGGTACGGATTGTGCGCGTTCAAGTATGGCATATCGGGCGCTGATGAGGCAACGGAAGACGGCTCGGGTTTCGGATGGTGAAGTTTTGAATCTTCAAGTGTGTAGGTGACACTCTGAATTCGTTGGTGAATCCATAGTGTCGCTTACCTATGGAGCAATTTTCGGAAACAAGATAACAATACCACATTTGAAAGCGCTGTCATAAGGCTTGCGTCCGGAAGTTAAAGCATTACTTTGCCCTTCCCCGCACCGCGCGCCTATAGATGTGAATCATCCCCTGCTGGCGGCGGGCGTTCAATTTAACGCTCTTATCAATGGCGCAAAGACGGCGCATTTCGCGCGTTATTTCGTTGTCCTGTAACTTGGGCGCTTTGGCGTATGCGTCACGCACTGCTTGTACAAGGCTGTCGTCGCCGCGAGTATTACCGTAGGCGTGCAGGCACGGTAGCGCAACATTTACCACTATGTCGCAAGCGCGCGCTTTGCCGATATGCGGTCGTTGTTCTATTCGCGCATTCAATTGACTGATTCCCCCATTATCCAGAGTATCGATCAGTATTTCATTCAAGCCCGCGTCAAGACAGGTGTCAAGTAGATACGCCGCGCCGGTTATGCGGCGAACCGGATGATTGGGCGGGCGCACGCGGAATAGATGCCAGTGGCGCTTGGCAATCGGCATAACTTTGGGCAGACGTTTTTGCATGAGGCGCAATTGCTCGCGTTCTTCAACCTCGCGTACGAGATGCATCAATCCGGACGCGCCAAGCAGCATCGCTTTCAACGCGAGCAGCCGCACAGATTGCGGCTCATCCCGCAATGCCGCAAGCGCTCTGTACGGAACGCGCCGCGCGAGTTCTCGGAACGGCTTGCGATTCGTGGAGTATCCGAGCGCTTCCATCAAGCCCTGATACAAGGTTTCGTCAACGCCAAGCTCGCGTATTTCCAGCAGAAAACCGTGGCTCTTGGCAAGAAATCGCGCGTCTCCCGCCGCATCGAGTGTCGTGCCAATATCGGCAGATTGCCGCAACTCTTCGAGCGCGGGGATGCCGGGCGATGCATAATCATCCGCCGACTCCAAGTTTGAAGCGACAGTCTGAATAGCGGCTACCGGCGCGTCAATGCCGGACTGCAGGCGAGTACTCGTGTGTCCCTTGGACGAGAACACCACATGCAATACGACGCCGTTGTAGTTGGCGTCAGTCTGGTGTCCATGGTGGTACCAGCCCGGCGCGCTCGTATGCAGTTCGATGTCGCCGGTTAGCGTGCTGCCATCCTCGTTGAGAAGCACTGCGTCCCGGAAGTCGGGACCGGCGCCGGAGCTCTGCCTGCCGGGATAAATGACGCGCAGACGCCTGCCGCCCTCCGTAACTAGCGCATCGGCGAGAGTATGCGCGCGACTCCACAGCGATGCGAGCGCAGATTCGGAGTACGCGGCCGGTCGTTCAGCAAGTGCAAGCATGGCAGCGCTATCCGCTATCGGCGCTCTCTAGGCATTCATGGCAAACGCCGAACAATGCGATGTGATCGATGTCCGGCTGAAAGCCGTAGTCCGACATTATGTCCGCGCCAATGTTCTCCCAGTACTTGTGGTCGAACAGCACCACCTTGTCGCAAGCACGGCAGATGAGGTGATGATGCCGTACTTGGTTTATCCACTCGTATCGGTACTCGCCGCCACCCATATCGGTCTCCGACACCAGCCGCATCTGTTTCAGGACGCCCAGTGTGCGATACACGGTGGACACATCCATGAACGGATACGACACTTTCACCTCGTCGTATATCTCGGAT
>VXRI01000337.1 GCA_009838595.1 Chloroflexota bacterium
CCATCACATCCTCTGCCGGGTTCTCCACTCCCAGCCCGAACGGTCCCTGCGCCATCTCCGTCTCGAATTCGTCAACCGGCCCCTTCAGCATGCTGAAAGGATCTACGACTTCTTCGTCTTCTGGGATGTCCAAGAACGCCCTGCCCTCTTCGGTCAGGTCGAGCCGCGCGGGTATGAGCCTGCCGATGATGACATTCTCCTTCAGCCCGCGCAAGTAATCGATGTCGCTGTTCACTGCCGCTTCGGTCAGAACGCGCGTAGTCTCTTGGAACGACGCCGCAGAAAGGAAGCTGTCCATCTTCAGCGATGCGCGTGTGATGCCCAGCAACACCGGGCTTGCCGTCGCAGGCTCACCGCCTTCTGCCAGCACTGCCGCGTTCTGCTCTTCGAACTGCTTGCGGTCTATCTGGTCTTCCGGCAGCAAGTTCGTGTCGCCGGAGTCTTCCACCTGCACCTTGCGCAGCATCTGCGAGATTATCACCTCGATGTGCTTGTCATGGATGGTAACACCCTGCGAGCGATACACATTCTGCACTTCGTCTATGAGATATTGCTGCACTGCTTCGCGTCCCTGCAAACTCAGGATGCGCTGGGGACTCTTCGGCCCCGCCGTCAGCGGATCGCCGGCAGCAACCTTGTCGTCCGTATTGACTATCAATGCCGACGCCGCCGGAATCTGGTACTCGCGCTTGTCGTCGTCGGTCCAGCTGATGGAGAGCAAGTCGCCGTCGATGCGCACCATGCCGGACACACGCGCCAGGATGTCGTTCGGCGTATTCTGCGCGAGCGCGGTTTCGTCGGACTCTTCGTCGATGTCCAACGCCGCCAGCGTGTCTCCAATGCTCACGAGGTCGCCGTCGTCCACCATCAGGCTGCTGCCCTCCGGCAGGACATACTCGTCGGTGTATGTTTCGGTGTTCACCACGCCGACGATTCTGCCTTCGGTCGTCTCGTTGACGGTTACCGTGCCGTCAATCTGTGACAGCACGGCTTCACCCTTCGGCACGCGCGCCTCGAACAGTTCGTTCACGCGCGGCAGACCGCTCGTGATGTCGGAGCCGGCGATGCCGCCGGTGTGGAATGTGCGCATGGTGAGCTGTGTGCCGGGTTCGCCGATGCTCTGCGCGGCGATGATGCCCACCGCCTCCCCGATCATAATCGGCTTCCAAGTGGCGAGCGACATACCGTAGCACATGCGGCACAGCCCGCGTTCCGCTTCACAGCGTATTGGCGAGCGTACCGTTACGCAGACCACTCCGGCTTCTTGCTCTTCTTCGCCGTCTTCGACCTTCGCCAGTGCCTCTATTCGCTGCAATACTTCGAGCGTCAGCAGTTCGTTGCGCTCGACGATAATCTCGCCGGTGTTCGGGTCGGCGAATGCTTCTGCGGCGTAGCGGCTCTTCGCCCTGTCTATGAACGGGGGCAGCTGGCGTTCCTGATGCGATGGTGGAGGCGGGGGGTTAACAGCAATCTGCAAGCCTTCAAGCGTGCCGCAATCCTCCTCAAGGATGATGAGCTCTTGCGCCACGTCGATGAGGCGACGCGTCATGTAGCCGCTGTCCGCAGTTCTGAGCGCCGTGTCAGTCAATCCCTTGCGCGCGCCGTGGGTGGAGATGAAGTACTCCAGCACGCTGAGCCCTTCTCGGAAGCTCGACTTGATGGGGCGTTCGATGATGCGACCGTGCGGGTCGGACATCAAGCCGCGCATGCCAGCCATCTGCTTAATCTGCGCGATGTTACCTTTTGCGCCCGAAGTCGCCATCATGTACAAGCCGATGCCGGCGTTGCCCATCGTGGACCGGCTGCCGCCGCCGTACTTGTTCAGATTATTCTCGACGGCTGCGGTGAGGTTGTTGTTCGCTTCCGTCCAGATGTTCACCGTGCCCTGATAGCGGTCATCGTCCGTAACCAGACCGTCCATGTACATATCGTCCAGCCTTGCGATTTGGCTTTCCGCGTTGACGATGATGTCCTGCTTCTCGGTCGGCACTTCCACATCGCTGATAGCGATAGTGATGCCGGACTTCGACGCGTAGTGGAAACCCATGTCCTTAATGTTGTCCAAGGCTTCCGCAGTGCCTTCGTTGCCCAGCACGTCGTGCGCCCGCGAAGTAATTTCGTTCAGCATTCGGCGGTCGATGACGACATTGAAGTAGCCGAGTTCGTCCGGCAGCGCGTCGTTGAAGATGATGCGCCCGGCGGTCGTCGCCAGCCAGTCTTCGCCAGATTCACTCGCAGCATCGTTGCGCACTTTGACCAGTGCGCGCAGGTCGAGCTGGCCGAGTTCGTATGCAAGCCGCGCGTCGTCTATGTCCGCGAATTCACGACCTTCGCCGCGCGCGCCTTCGAGCGCCTGCGTCATATAGAAGCAGCCCAGTACCATGTCCAGCGTGGGCGAAACGATGGGTTCGCCGGAGCTTGGCGCGAGCATGTTGTTTGTGCTCAGCATCATGCGCTTGGCTTCCCAGACGGCTTCTTTGGACAGCGGCACATGTACCGCCATCTGGTCGCCGTCGAAGTCCGCGTTGAACGCTGTGGTTACGAGCGGGTGCAGGCGTATCGCGCTGCCTTCGATGAGTACCGGCTGGAACGCCTGGATGCCGAGCCTGTGCAGAGTAGGCGCGCGGTTCAGCAGCACGGGGCGGTCCTTGACCACGCGCTCTAGGATGTCCCAGACTTCTGGGCGTTCGCTTTCGGCGAGACGCTTGGCGCTCTTGATGTTGTGCGCATAGCCGTTGATGACGAGCTTGTTCATCACGAACGGCTTGAACAGTTCGAGTGCCATCTTGCGCGGCAATCCGCACTCGTCCAACTTCAGCTCCGGTCCGACGATGACGACGGAGCGGCCGCTGTAGTCCACGCGCTTGCCGAGCAAATTCTGGCGGAAGCGCCCTTGCTTGCCGCGCAACAGGTCGGACAGAGACTTTAGCTTGTGGTTGTGGCTGCCTGCGACTGCTCTGCCGCGCCTGCCGTTGTCCACGAGCGCGTCAACAGCCTCTTGGAGCATGCGCTTTTCGTTGCGCACGATGATTTCGGGCGCCATCAGGTCGATGAGCCGCTTGAGCCGGTTGTTGCGGTTGATAACCCTGCGATACAGGTCGTTCAGGTCGCTGGTGGCAAAGCGTCCGCCGTCCAACTGCACCATCGGGCGCAGTTCGGGCGGCAGCACGGGTAGCATGGTGAATATCATCCACTCGGGCTTATTCTCGCTCTTGCGGAACACTTCTACGACGCGCAGGCGCTTGACCGCCTTCTTGTGCCGCTGGCCTGATGTGGTGCGGATTTCTTCCTGCAGTTCGTCCCGCATGGCGTCTAAGTCGATGCCACGCAGCAGTTCTAGGACTGCCTCTGCGCCCATGCCGGCCTCGAAGACTTCGCCGCAGGAATCGCGCAGGTCGCGGAAGCGGCTCTCTGTGAGCAAACCGCCCACTGCCAGCCCTTCCATGTCATCTATCTGCTCTTGAATTTCGTCCGAGATGTTATCCTTTTCTTCCTCGAAGGCTAGGTTGAGCTGGCGAAGTTCTTCCTGCAGTTCGGCTACCCGCTCTTCTGTCAGGTCGTTTTCTGTAGCGGCGTCGAGCTGCGTTTGGATTGCCTCTGTCTTTTCGAGCAGGTTCACTTCCATGCGTTCCAGTTCGGCGTCGAGACCGTTTTGCAGACGGTCAACTTCGTCGGCGACTATTTCTCGATCAACCTTGGTGATAAGATACTGCGCGAAGTACAGGACGCGGTCGAGGTTCTTGGGCGAGAGGTCGAGCATCAGCCCGAGCCGGCTTGGCGTGCCCTTAGAGAACCAGATGTGCGCGACAGGCGCGGCGAGCTGGATGTGCCCCATGCGCTCACGCCGTACCTTTGCGCGCGCGATTTCCACGCCGCAGCGGTCGCAGATGATGCCGCGATGTCGTATCTTCTTGTACTTGCCGCAGTAGCACTCCCAATCCTTTGTAGGACCGAAGATGCGCTCGCAAAATAGCCCGTCCTTTTCGGGACGCAGCGTGCGATAGTTGATGGTCTCCGGCTTGATGACCTCGCCGTAAGACCATAGGCGAATCTGCTCCGGCGAAGCGAGCGAGATTCTTATTGCGTTAAAGTCGTTGCCGCCTTGGCCCATTTAGTACACTCCTGAATGATGTGTCGGTAGGTCAGTGTTTGGGGTTGTCACTCAACAGTGAGTTAGCGCACTGCCGGCTCTCGGTATAGGATTTGCATGTTCGCTATGTGTGCCGAAACATTTCTGATTTCCAAGCCGATGGGTTCAAGGACCCTACATCTGGAAATTCTTCGTCCACCTGCCAATATGCAACAATATCGTCGTTCTTGGTTATGAGATCAGGTTTCGCGCATTTTTCGTCTAGGATTAGAGTGTCCTT
>VXRI01000066.1 GCA_009838595.1 Chloroflexota bacterium
ATCAATGAGAATGCGCCTCGCTTTATGTCTGGGATGGCGAGTCGGCGATGATAGGGGAATTGCTTAGAAACACCTAACTCAAAGACCAAGATAAACTGGTTTCTTACGTCGCCGGACTGCCCCACGAATATGAAGCCGCCGCTTGCGCGACAGCGTTTAATCAACGAAAATTAGAACGCCGTCTCCTTGTCGGGTCGCGCCGTTTCCGGACGCCCGAAAGCTCCGAGCGGAATCGATTTCATCTGCACCTGCCAGCAGCAAGCAAGCAGTTCTATTGCTTTAGTCTCATGCTTTTGTCAAAAGGTAAGTGCCGTCATAAAAATTGTGCTGCCACGGTTCAGGGCTATGCCACCATAGGTTTTATGACACTATTGGACAACACCTAGTTGAAGTACCAATCGTCTCCGCTACTCCATCTGAACTGATACCAAATCTGTCCACCATGTTCTAATGCCCCGATTGCCAGCTGCGTTACTTCGGCGCTATTCACGGACGCTCCGGAATACGAACTGGTCAACACTGACGGCGCCATCGTTATTGCAGACACGATATAAAGTGCCATAACTTATGATCTTATACTGGTCGGGGTGGCCGGGATTGAACCGGCGACCTCCTGCTCCCAAAGCAGGCGCGCTCCCGCTGCGCTACACCCCGACATCCTGCAAGCGAGCCATCGCGTACCGTTGAAAACGCGCCACGGCAACCCTCGCATAGAAATGATAAGCGCACATCGCATAGTTGACAAGGTTTATCGCCAAAGCAAGACTTGACTAATGCCGACAGCCCATCACTTTCTGCTACTCCACACGCAAACAGGATTGTCATTCCGAGCAAGGCGAGGAATCTCAAGTCTTGATATAGCGTGATATGATGAGCATTCGGCGATTTTAGATTCCGTACTTCGTATCGAAACGACATGCTTCGTCAGCGTGCCTCTTCTACAATGAAATATGGCTGACGGGCGTGTTGATCCTGCATTGACAAGACGCCTGATTGTGCATCGTGATTCCTGCCACCAACCGGGATCCCTACAACGCCGGATGCTGCGTGTTCCACTCTGTCGCGGTTTCGTATGCCTGCCCCACTTGGAACAGTGTTTGCTCGGAGAAGGGCTTGCCGATTAGCTGCATGCCGATGGGCAAGCCCGCGTCCGAGAAGCCGCATGGCACGGAAAGCGCAGGAAGTCCGGCGAGCGCCGCCGGGCTTGTGTAGCGCCGCCGTCCCAAATCCAGTTTGCCCTGGTAGTACCCGCCCGGCTTGCCCGTCGATTCTTCTATTGGCGGCGCGGCGACAGGGCTTGTAGGCAGCGCGATGATGTCGTATTCGTCCAGCGCGGCGTGAAGTTCACGGCGGATTAGTTCTCGCGCTCGTTGTGCGCGCAGATACGCCCACGCAGGCGCGAGCGACGCCGTTTCCAGCCGTGTGCGCGTGCTCCAGTCATAGTCGTCCGGGCGCGTCCGCAGCCAGTCCGAATGATACGCCGCGCAGTCCACATCCGCCGTGCCGATGAACACCGCGCCGCTGTTCTCGCTCATCGGCAGCGACATCTCGTCGGCAGTCGCGCCGTGCTCTTCCAGCACGCTGACGGCGCGCAGCACGGATTCGCGCACATCCGCGTCCAAGCCTTCGTAGTCGAACATCTCGGTCGGCATGCCGATGCGCAAGCCACGCACGCCGGCATTGAGATTCGCCGCGTAGTCCGGCACAGGCGCGTCGCTTGAAGTCGGGTCGAGCGCGTCCTTGCCCGCGATAGCGTTCAGCATCAGCGCGCAGTCCGCGACCGTGCGCGTCATCGGGCCGACGGTATCCATCGACCAGCACATCGCAAGCACACCTTGCCGCGTAACCCTGCCGTATGTTGGACGCAGCCCGACAATGCCGCAGAATCCGGCCGGTCCGCGCACGCTGCCGCCGGTGTCCGAACCGAGCGCGCCGGCGCAAAGTCCGCCCGCTGCCGCGATGCCCGAGCCACTGCTAGACCCACCCGCCGTGTGGTTCGTGTTCCACGGGTTGCGCGGCGTGCCGAAGGGATGGTCGATAGTGCCGCCAACGGCGAACTCGCTGAGGTTCAGCTTGCCCAACAGCACTGCGCCGGCGGCGGCGAGCATACGAACAATAGTCGAATCCGAGTCCGGCACGAAGTCCGCCAGCACCTTCGAGCCGCCAGATGTGAGCACGCCGTCAGTGTAGATGATGTCCTTGATGCCGACGGGTATGCCGTGCAGCGCGCCCTTGTCGTTGCCCGCCTGCATATCCACTGTGGCTTGATGCGCCTGCGCCAATGCCTGCTCGCCCATCACGGTGATGTACGCGCCGAGTTCGCCGTTGAGCGCATCGATGCGGTCGAGATACGCCTGCGTCAGTTCCACCGGCGACAGCTCGCCGGAGCGCAGCATCGCCGACTGCTCGGTAATCGGCTTGAAATGAAGCGGCGCATTACTCATCATCAGCCTCGCTTGCCTCGGCCGCATAGGGCACGAACGTAATCGCAGGCTCAGCCGCAGCCAGCGCGTCCGCCGGGAGCTCGTCCAGCGCATCCAGTACAGAGCCAAGTCGCGCCGCGATGGTTTCGGCGCGACCGTCGTCTAAGATTTCTATGCCGGCAATTTGGGCAAGGGCTTGGATCTCGGTGGAGGTTATGTTAGGCATTGTAATTCCTTTGTGCATGGTGAGTGCGTTGTCTTGGCAGCAATATGGGACGGGATTACCACCAGCATAGAGATACGAACTTTATAAGCCTTTCGCCGAGCGTCGGCGCGGTGTCCGTATCCAACATGGCGCACACCGGGTCGTGCGACAGCTGCATGACAAATATGTACATAACAATTACGAGTGGAATCACAACAAAGGGACGTATTACATTTGTATAGTCATTCATCTCCATTCCTCTCCTAGTGAAAGCGCGCGCACTCACATCGACTTGTTTTTGATGTTACCTGATTCATCCTCTCGTTATTTTCCGTATTCCCGTTTCTGTGGCTTGCTTGATGCCATTCCAATCCGCAATGATGAACATGGACAGAATTACATACACGAGAATTGTACATATCAGTAATGCGGCTAATGAGAAGGACATCAGAAAATCACTAGCCGTACCCTTTTGTGCCGAGTCAATTAACCAATTAGACGCTCCGGCTATCGCTATTCCAGTCCCAACAAGTGCGAGTATGTCCTGTGCTATTTCGGGCATTTTATTTACACGAGGCGGATATAGCGTCATAATTATAGTAGCACCACCCATCATAGTCAGCAACGGCGCTCTTACCCTATGGGAAACTATTAAGCCAGATGTCAGCGCCGCCAGAATGACAATGCCTGCCAGCACAATAATCCGAAGCGCCAGTAACCACTTGTCTTGACTGGTCATGTACCGCCCTTTTCGCGCCCTTTGTCTAATCAATTGACTAGAACAAACATGCCACGAACTATTGTGCGGCACAAGTTGGTTCACAGCGTACCAGCCGCTAACCCTCTCCCTCAGCGCGCTCCAAGTTCAGCGCCAGCAGCCGCTCAAGCACCTGCTCGTCGCCGATGTCAGCGTCCCAGCCGTAGGCAGCCGCGACTGCCGCGTTCAGCCTGTTGTGAACATTGACCAGCCAGGTATGCCCATCGTAGTCGTTGTACAGATTGGTGAGCGTGCGCCGCCGAAGGTCCACGCCGAATGTAACGGGGTTGCCCTCGGCGTCCACCGGGTTTAGCCAGCCCTCGCGCAGCCTGTTCAACTCGCGGGCAGCCTCCGCTATCGCTTCGCGCTGCTCGTCTGTCGGACGCGGGAATGGGAATGTTTCAAAGCAAGTTGTTGGGGTATAGCGGAATCCTGACTCCACTTCCCTTAATTGAGTTCCCATAGCGCGTGCCCAAACTTCATGCATTCGAGAGTGCAAAATACCGAATGTATAATCATCGTCGCTGGCGAATACATCGGTAGCGTCATTGCAGACAACGCCCACATCTACCCAGACAAAAACGCGATGCTTGGATACCCTAGGGGTTGCAATATATCTTTTCAGCCCTTTCATGGCTGCACGCATCGCACTCGCAGGTGAACCATACAGCCACCAGTTTTCAGCACGCCAACGCATCCTGTTATTAACCCGTGTAGGTTTGACTACCCTTTTGACATGCTCAAAAGGCAAATCATATTGACAGGCTTCATCAAAACTCATCAACCCAAAATTTATGGTGTACATACCGCGATTTCGGTCTGTGATGTCCTTTCCATTCATCACGGGAAGTACGACATCTGAGTTCGGTCTACCGTTGACATTCAACGGCTGCGCCACCATCAATCCAGCATCATCTCTAGGAATATCGAAACGACCTTTTGGCTACTCCCCTTCAAAAGAA
>VXRI01000130.1 GCA_009838595.1 Chloroflexota bacterium
AATCATCCCAGCCCTTACAATGGCACATCGAGCTGTTGCCTCTCCACGCTAGGGAATACGAGGCGCGCGCATGTTTGTTTCCGTTAGTATTGCCTATTGGGTTTCGTCTGTCAGTGTTTACCCGTTCTTGCTTAATGATTCGCTGTCATCGTATTTCGGTCGCCCGTATGCCCTCGTTTAGGCTGGTGATTTGCGCCGTGAGTTCGCGCGGTGGTGGTGTCGCATTGTCAATGGTGGCTAGCAGCGTCTGCTGAAGTTCGAGCAGGTGTCGCCGCTTGAGACTTCGCAGACACTGGCGCAATGCTTCGCGCGCGCGCTCGGAGCGCGAGCCGTCGGTAGGCGCGATGTCCGCTGCCAGCAGCGATTGCATGTGCGCCAGCAGCGTGTCGTCAAGCGCGTCTTGCAGTTCGGTAATGTCCGCGCACAATTGCCATTGGGCGAATATCTCGCGGTTCGCGCTGCTGCTGAGATACTCGGACGAGAATTCGTCCAGATATTCGCGCAACTGTGGGAAGTTCAGCAGCAAGCCTAGCATGTAGTCTTCGCGCGTGTTTTCGCGGTTGCTGTCCAACGCCGATGCGGTGATTTGCTGCTGACTTGACGATCGTGCCGGCTGTGCGGATTGCGCGTCGTATTGGCGGCGCTGTTGCCGTGCGCTTGCCTGCATAGTTCGCGGCAGACCGGCTTTCAGCGCATCAAGCGTGATGCCGAGCGTGTCCGCGAGGTCTTGCGTATAGCGCTGCTGGTCAAACGGATTCTGTGTTGCCGCAATAAGCGGGTATATCGCTTCGACGACTTGGCTCTTTCCTTGCCCTGTGCCTGTGTCGAAGCGCGCCGCAATCGCCGGTATGAGGTAACTCATCAGCGGCGGCGCTTCGGTTGTTAGGCGTTCCCACTCGGCGGGATTATGGCGGATCAGCTCGTCCGGGTCTTTGCCTTCAGGCAGCGCGGCTATGCTCAGGGTGATGGCTTCGCGCTGCTGCATGACGCTGTGCGACCTGCTACGCGACGCGGACTGCACGCCTATCACCTGCCATGACGATTCGAGACTGCGCAGTGTAGCTTCCTGCCCGGCGTTGTCCGGGTCTAGCGCGAGCACAAAATTGGTCGCCAGCGATTTCAACTGAGCGACCTGATTTTCCGTGAGCGCGGTGCCCATAGATGCTACGACATTGTGATAGCCGTGCTGGTGGGCGGCGATGACATCCATATATCCTTCGACTACGATGCCGGTGTTGGACTCGCGGATTGCGTCCTTCGCGCGGTGGATACCGTAGAGCGTGCTGCGCTTGTCGAATATGGGTGTGCTGGAAGTGTTGATGTATTTCGGATTGTAGCCGGGCGCGTCCGGTGGCGGCTCGCTGAGTTGGCGTCCGCCAAAGCCGCTGACTTTGCCCTGCCTGTCGTGAATCGGGAACATCAGCCTGTCGCGGAAGAAGTCCCACGTCCTGCCCGATTCGTCGTTGCGGTATATCAGCCCGGATTCGACGGCGAACTGCTCCGGCACGCCAATGCCGTTCAAGTAGTTCTTCAGCCCGTCCCACCTGTTGGGCGAGTAGCCAAGTTGGAAGGCATCGATCATCTGCGCGTTGACGCCGCGTCGCTTCAGGTATTCCATCGCCGCTGCGCCTTCGGGAGCGCGCAGTTGTTCCTGATACCATGTTGCCGCGAGCTGGTTGACGCGGTGGAGTTTGCTTCGATGGTCATTTTCCTGCTTGCTATTCGGCGAAAGTTCGACGCCTGCGCGCTGCGCGAGGATGCGCAATGCCTCAGGAAACTCGACATTCTGATGGCGCATGACGAAGGAGAACACATCGCCGCCGGTGGCGCAAGCACCGTAACAGCGCCAGCTCTGCCGATTCGGATCGACGATGAACGAAGGCGTGTTCTCGGCATGAAACGGGCAGGGCGCCTTGAAGTTTCTGCCCGCCTTCTGCAGCGCGACATATCCGGACACCACATCAACGATGTCCAATCGGGCGCGTATGTCGTCAACAACTGTCATGGTTATCGGTCTTCCGGTTGGTCGGCCGGCCTTTCACTCTTTCGTTCAACTTATGCGATACTGGCACATCTCAACTCGTGGTTCCTGTGGAAGCGGAATCCAGAATTTCATCCAGTTCGACAGCGCAGCAATGTTCGCCGGGCGGCGGCGGGCTGTCAGCCGCGGGGTCGTAAGATTGGGAGTAGGCGTATTCGGCGAGCCTAATCAGCGGCTCGCGTATGCTTTGGAGATGCCACTCCATGTGTTCGATTGCCGCGCGCATGTCCACGAAAGAGTCGCCGACAGATTCCCAGTCGTGGGATGTCTTGAGCATATTGTGCAGATGGTCGGTGAACTCGTTCTGAGCGCCCCATAGATCGCCGAGGTCGGTGCTGACGCAGTCGAGTTAGGTGTCCAGAAAGTCGGTCAAGCCGAGTTCTAGTAGCCGAATGACGACATTGTGAGCCATGACCGCGGTGCGGCGCGCCTGATTGAGGTCGGCTTCCATTTCGGTTACGGCGGAGTTCTGTTTCAAGGTTTTCTCTTTCTGCTATGACGGGCTGCGATGCCTTTGAGCGTATAATAGTGTGCAGGACGGCTAGGATGTTTGCTATTCGGCTCCGATTGCAGCATAGTGCGACAGGTACATCATCCAAGGTTCGCGTATCAATTCCAAGGCGCTTTGCTGCGGCGTTTCGCTCATCTCGTTTATGTTCTCGAACACCGTCTTCCAGATATTGTCAACCTCGCTCTTCCAAGCCGCATATTCCACACCGTGCGCGTCTCGCTGCATTGCCTCGAGATGTTCGCGGATTCGCTTGACTTGCAGCTGGGCAGTTCGCAGACGGACACGGTCGGCAGGGCTGATGTCATTCATTATAGCAATCTTTATAGCAATCTTTCGGAGAATACCTTGGCGATGCCGGGCGACAGTTTCTCGGCGAGCCGTATGGCGTAGTTGTCGGTCATGCCGGACACATAGTCCACGACCGCTTCTTCTGGTGAGCGGCTGCGCTGTGCGTATTCCGGCGGGATTTTGTGACTGAGTTCGCTGAAATAGCCGTGCAAAAAGCGCACTATACGCCGCGCGGCATAACCCTCCTGCGTGTCGTCGATGGGCAGATACACCGTGTTGAACATAAACTCGCGCAAGTCCACAAACGCGCCGTGCACTTCTTCGCCCATAGTGATGGTTGGTCTGTTAAGGTTTGGTGAAGTAATGCTCTCCGTGTGCTTGGGCAACGAGCCATTCATGCTGGCGCCTGTGCCATTCCTGTCAACAGCGCCCGCATTTGTGCCGCTATCGTATGCGCCGTCATCGTCCATAGTCGAGCCGATTGACATTCCGGTGGCGTCCCAAGAATGGTCGATGATGTCACAGACGATGGTGTCGATGAGCTGGGAGTGGCGAGTGCCGAGTGTGTCGGCTACGGATGCGGGAAGGTCGGTGGTGGAGATGATGCCTGCGCGAAAAGCGTCGGCGAGGTCGTGGTTTAGATAGGCAACGGCGTCGGAAATTCGAACGATTTGCGCTTCGAGCGTGAGGTCGTCGTCGAGCGCCGCTATAAAGTCGCCACGCGGCTTGGAATGCCTGAGAATGCCTTGCCGTACTTCGTGCGTAAGGTTAAGCCCGCGCCCGTCTCGTTCTACACGCTCCACAATGTTAAGGCTTTGCTGGCTGTGTCGGAAACCATCGGGCATAAGCTTGTCCAGCTCGTCTTCACCGATATGTCCAAACGGTGTGTGTCCAAGGTCGTGCCCAAGTCCTATTGCTTCTGCGAGGTCTTCGTTGAGATTGAGCGCGCGTGCGATGGTGCGCGCAATCTGGCTAACTTCGAGAGTGTGGGTAAGGCGGGTAACATAGTGGTCGCCCAATGGCGCGATGAAGACTTGCGTCTTGTGCTTGAGCCTGCGGAACGCCTTGCAGTGTAGGATGCGGTCGCGGTCGCGCTGGTATTCGGTGCGGACATCGGACGGAGGCTCGGAGATGGCGCGCCCGGCGGACTGGCTGGACTGCGCCGCAAACGGGGACAGGCATCGTTCGCGTGCTTCGAGTCGCAGACGGACGCTGGATCGCCCTTTCGCTTTATGCGAAACACCGTCATCTTGCGTGACGCTGCTCTCTAATGCCATTTGCGTACCAACCAATGCCATATATAAGCAAACGCAGCGCACACGCTGCGACCCTGTGTGAAAAACACCTGAAATACAAGTATAGCATACAATTGATAGGTTGAGTTAACGCATGATAGGTTGAGTTAACGCAGTGCTAATGGACACAGGGCAATCGCATCTAAGAGGGTGTCTGAAAAGACATTATCAGGAATGATGGGCTAATCTGCGTAG
>VXRI01000263.1:0-3733 GCA_009838595.1 Chloroflexota bacterium
GTATCGTACATCTCGAGCAGGTTTCCACCATCCGGATCAGTCCATGTGTGGCTGATGGTACCGTCGGGCAGGACGGTCATAACGCCGGTGCTGACCTTGTCATCGGAGTCGCTGTTAACCAGCCATCCCTCGAAAGCCATACCGGAATCCAGCATAGCAACGCCGGACATAGAGAAGGTAACCCTGTCGCTCATCGCGCCTGCGTCGGATATGACGGCAGTGCCAGAGCCGGCATACGAGTCTGCGTGCGCGACCGCGATAGGCGTAGTCATCAAGAGTATGAGACCGAGTGTAATCAGAAGCTTAGACATAGACATGCTAAGAGTCTTTCCTCCTTGCTTTTGAGTTTCATTGCTCGAGTATAAACAATACCACAACCCGCCTGAACATAACAGACCTTAGCGGGTATAGTTTTCTGTATATTTACCAAAATTGTTCAATACACCGTTAAAGGATGTCTAGGAACAGCCGTCCCTTTATCGATGATTGGTGATTCAGCCTTGGCAAGCAAACCCAATGCGGCACAAACTTCACCATAGCAATCATACCACAACGAAAACGCATGGTGAACAACTAGCAACCTGATCGCAGGTATTATACTCCAAAGCTTATCGTTAGGCTATACTTCTGTGCTTATCCTGCGCGCTCTATGCAGAATCGCGCAGCCGCCGATTAGTAGCGCAAGAGCCACGAGCAACATAACCTGCATCGCCGCTGGCACATAGGAGTCGCCTACGCTCGGCGCAGCAACGGCGGCAGTCGGCGCCGGCAGAGTGAATGTCGCAATCTTCTGCGCGTGAGTATAAGCGTCGCTCGCTCCGCCCATGCTGGCAGCGTCGTTGCCGTTAGCTGCCGCTATCAGCTTGCCGTTGACGATATTCAGCAATACCTTCGCGGTGTCTAGGTCGTCCTCTGCCATTACCGCAGCGGCGTCTTCCTTGGCGGCATTTGCCCAAGCCTGTACGTTTTCGCCTGATTTCATCACGCATTCGCAGGCATCTTTGACCAAAGCAAGCGTAGCGGCTTGATACACACTAGCGCCGAGTTCCTCAGTCTTCGCCGCGAGCGCGATAATGCCGTCTTCCGTGTCAATTATGTCCACTGCCTCTTGTGTAGCGGCATGAAGCGCGTCCGTAGTGTCGGCGGCTTGCGCCTCGCCAATCTTGCCCGTCGCCGCGCTTATCTGTGCTTGAAGCATAGGGACTACCGCCTGTTCGCCTACCACCAGTTCACGAACGGGGTCAAGCAAATCGCTTGGAAGTGTGTTGCTGAACGCTACCACTTCGGAGGGAGCGGGGTCATCGTCCGGCACGGACTCAACCGTAATCATCACTGTGTCGTACAAGGCGAGCAGGTCAACACCGTCGGGATGATTCCAAGAGTGGCTGATACTGCCGTCCGGCAGAACGGTCATTATGCCTGTGCTGACCTTTTCATCGTTGCCGCTGTTCGCCAGCCAGCCTTCATATGCCATGCCCTTATCCAGCATAGAAACGCCGGACATGGAGTATGTAACCTTATCGCTCATCGCGCCTCCGTCCGAGACGACGGCAGCGCCCGTCCCACTGTGCCCAGGTCCGTCCGCGTGGGCAGTCGCAAGAGGAAAAGATATAAGAATTATGAGCCCTAAAGTTATCAGTAGTTTGGCCCCATGCATTCCAAGTATCCTTCCTATATTTGATTAAGATGCGCCGAGTCCATAGCTGCCTTCACTACTTGGCAACGCCTAGCCCGATTTAGCGCGCAGCGCCGCCAGCACTTCGTTCATGCTGCCCGAGCGGAAGCCCTGCAAGTCGAGCGTTACATACGAATAGCCAATCTCGCGGAACTTGCGCACGACCTCTTCTCTCACCGCTTCGTCCGTCAGCGTGATGAAGTCCTGCGGTTCGACTTCGATGCGCGCGACCGTGTCGTGATGGCGCACGCGCAATTGGCGGATGCCGATTTCGTCGCGCAGGTATTCTTCCGCCTGCGCGATACGGGTGAGCGCCTCAACTGTGACCATCGAGCCGTATGGAATGCGCGAAGACAGACACGCCTGCGCCGGCTTGTCCCATGTGGGCAAGTCCATGTCTTTCGACAACTCTCGGATTTCGGCTTTCGACAGGTCGGCTTCGACCATCGGGCTGCGCACGCCGTACTGCTTCGCGGCGTTCAAGCCTGGGCGGAAGTCGCCCAGGTCGTCCGTATTCGTGCCGTTGGCGATGCTGTCGTAGCCTTCATCCTGTGCGTAGGCGCTGAGATAGGTGTACAGTTCGTCCTTGCAGAAAAAGCAGCGGTTGGGGTTGTTCGCCGCGTAGTCTTCGCGCTCGACTTCATGCGTTTCGACGATGCGATGGCGAAGCCCGAGCCGTTCTGCAAGATCAACGGCTTCACGAAGTTCGGAAGGCGCAAGGCTCGGCGACTTTGCGGTAACGGCGAGAGCTTTATCGCCCAGCACATCGTGCGCCGTGGCGGCGAGAAACGCGCTGTCCGTCCCGCCCGAATACGCCACTATGACCGAGCCCATATCCGCGAGAGTAGTCTTCAGCGCGTCCATCTTCTCTTCGATTGTTCGTGTTGCTTCGGTTTGTGTCGCCATAGGTCTGTCTCCGTGGGCAATTAAGAATGCCGTCTAGTTTCGACAGTTGTACACGCTATCAAGCTTTCCAAGCAGATTCTTGACGTCTTGTATATTGGAACGCACCATATCTTCGGTTTTCCAATTGTTGTAAAAACTGGCGTGCAAACTTTCTGCAACTGAAAAAGGCTTTTCAGTTCGGGCTGATTAGTTTCTGCTGCCAGCCTATCGACCATCTCGGACAGATTGTAATGTCCACCGTGCCTCCATCTCCTTTGCCGCGCGATGGCTTTGAGATGGTGAACTACTGAACTTCACGCTTTCTCCGAAGCCTGCAGACTGTCGCCGTCTTGTAATTCTCGGTCGGACTGTTGAATGAACTGGCGGCTGATTCGTATATTGTTCTCTTCAAGTGTCAATTCGGTTGCCCCCCGTCCTACTCCGCCATCATCTCTTCAATGATAGCGTTCATCTCGTCCGAGTAGTGCTGATACGATCTGTTCTGATAGCCCAGCAGTCGCTGCGATTCTTCAGTGTCGTACCAGTCCACCCAGCCAGGCGACTGCCGATAGTCCACATCCTCGAAGGGCGCGCCCATAAAGCCGTAGAAGTCGCGCGCATAATCTTCGCCGCGCATCTGCCAAGTCGGACCGCCCGCGATGTTGAGAATCTTGTTCGCGGCGCCCGGCGCATTCACGGACGCGAACAGCGCATCGACAACATCGTCTCGGTGCACCATCTCAACACGCTGCTCTGCCACGAAGGGCCAGGGGCTTGGCGGTTCCATAAACGCAGGCACCATAATGCCCGCTATACGCATCGCGATCCAATTCAGCGACGATTCCCGCACCATCCGCTCGCCGACAATCTTGCTGTCCGCGTATATGTCAATAGCGGACTGCGGATGATCGACGCGCACGGGTGGCTCTTCGTCGAAAGTGGTGCCGTAAGTGCTGATGGACGATGTGAAAATCAGCATGGCATCGGGCGCGCGTTCTTCCATCGCCTTGATGATATTCTCCGTGCCACCGACATTGACGGAGAAAGTGCGGTCGCGGTCGCGCTCGCTGTTCGGCGGCAACAGCGCCGCCAGATGCACCACGACGCCCACGCCACCGATGGCGTCTGCCACCTGCTCTATGTCCGTAATGTCGCCCTTGACGATTTCTATGC
>VXRI01000263.1:3743-4321 GCA_009838595.1 Chloroflexota bacterium
TTTCTATGCCGTCCCTATCCTCCAGCCCGGAAAAATCCATAAAGGGCAGGTCGAAAATGCGCACAGGCTGCCCGTCCGCCGCCAGCTTTTCCACCAGCATGCGGCCAACGCTGCCCGCGCCGCCCGTAACGAGAACTACGCCGCTCATGTGAGGGTTACCCCCTTCATTCCCGCCTTCTCGATGAGGTTCTGCGAGGACGCGATAAGTGAGGTTATCGCCGTGCCGAACTCGTCCCACTCTTCGGACTGCCGCAGCGCGAGCACCGACTCGGAGTCACGCACAACCGCGCGTGCCGCCGGAACGCTCGGCATAGTCTTAAAGAAGAAGGTGTCGCTAATCTCGTCGAACTTATCCAGTATCTCGACTATCGAAGTCTCCCATGCGGCGTTCACCGTGCCGAGTCCGTCGGCAATCTGCTGGCAGTTGTCTATCGACTGTTCCAGAAGTTCCTGTCCTGATGCTGGCATTTTTCAAGTACCTCCGTTGCTGTTGTATTGCTGCTTCATATTTTGCCGTTCATTCCCGTCCATGTCAAACCACCGCACATTGAGACAATCCCACAAATACAATCTATTCC
>VXRI01000319.1 GCA_009838595.1 Chloroflexota bacterium
GATAAGGTGACGCTGACTTCGGAAGTAGTGGGCGCGCCATCAACCGGCACCCTAAGCTATCAGTGGCAAACGAAGGAAAGCGGTACTTGGGGCAATGACGGCAGCGCATCATTTTCATCTACAAAAGAAGTGACTTCTGATACGCGCGGCACAAAAACATACAGGGTGGTTGTAACGCACAGTAGCGGAGCAACGGGGACATCATTGCCTTTCTATGTCACTTGGGACGAATGGGCGATAGTCGTGGACATGATAAAGGCAACGGTGGGAGAGGTGGTGAAGAAAAGCGATTACACTGCCGCGCAATCCGCTTTCACACAATGCATGACGACAAACCTAGTTTCAGGAACAGCCTCTGCGCCAACATTCAACACGTTTGACGATGTTCTATCCCGCTACACTGGCGCTGTAAAGGCAGTGGCAGAAACTACTTGTGGGACGCAGCTGAACAATATATTGGGTGTACTTGAGAGCGAAGCACCCAATGAGTTGGAAACCCTGACAGTCGGAGCCACGGAGAGCGCAAAAGCGTATGCTGCGCTATTAGAGACGACACGCGGCAAGGATATCAAAACGCAAGTTGGAGACATCGACGACGTTAAGCGATACTTTGCCGTATTGGCGTCTTCATCTGGCCCCGCTATATCCGGAGCGAGCGATACAACATTGGACGATTGTTTTGCGGAAACTGGCGATAGCGCCACAGTATCGTTGGAACACAGGATTAGGCTCCTTAATTGCGTCGTGTTCAAATTGCCGCATAGATTTTGGGTGGAGCAATCACTCAAAACCAAAGATAACAACGACTTGAAACTGAAAGACCGCTTCCGCTGGCTTGGCTATGAGAAATGGGACTGTACTTCGTGGATAGATGGTCCATTGCCTTCTTGTCTAAAGCACGACGTCGCTTGGGCAAGCCTCAGAAAATTCGTAGTGAACGACACTGATGGGATTATCTCGAATGATGAAGACGATGACACTCTGGACGAGGCGTGGAATCCACGAAACAAATATCTTGCAGATGAGAAATTCTTTACCATCATCAAGGCTAACGGCTGTCAGAATCGCACTGAGGGACTTGCGCCCTGGTCCTGGTGTGAGTTATCGCCACTCGCACAAGCCATCACAATGCTAATAGGTGTGCGGAACATCAACGACAAGGGCTGGCCATATACCGGCTACGACCTTGAACATATACATGCGAATGCTCAATTCGCCGAGTATCAAATTCCGAGTGTTGCTAATGTCAGCGTGTCCAAATCCGAAAGCCTGACTACCAACGACTACAAAGTGAGTTGGACATATAATCCCGGCACTGTGCGAACTGCTGACGTGTTAGGCTATCGAATATGCTGGGAGACATCTGGCGTGACTTCTGAAAAATGCGAGACGATAAGCGGGGAAGATACAAGCTACACTCTCAAAATGCTTAAAATAGCGCTCACATCGGTGAAGGCGCTTAAATCCATAGAAATAGCGCCCGATAAGAAGCTCCCGGGATTCCCGGGGATCTATTACCCTCCGCATCTATTCAATCTGAGGTATGACTGACTATGCCCCAACGCGCAGATGAATGGTATGGAGCTGTCTTACTGTATCTATTCGTGTTCGGGTTGTTATGGGCTCCGATTGGCGCACTAATCTGCAACTTCATAGCCCGCAAGAAAGGACTGGACGCCGGCAGCTACGCATGGGCGGGGTTTGGATACTCGGCGCTGTTCTTCCTGCCTTGGATATACCTTGTCGCCCGGCTGCTCAACATAAGAATACCGGATGTCATATTCTACTTAGTCTATGCTTTCTTCTACTTGTCCTGGTTTATCTTGATAGCGGCAACTATCTATTTTGGATTAACCGAGGGGGATTTAGGCGAAATTAGGATGCGGCGCGGCTTCGGAAGATTCTTCCTGCTTATCCTTATATGGGGCGCGGTAATAGCGATGCAGGCATTCACATGGCTGTACTCACTGAATTTGCTGATCCGACATCACAGGTGGAGCAAGCGAAATATGGACGGCGCGCCTCGAGCCATATTCCCCGGCGGTATCTACATATACCCATTCGTTCTGTTTCTTGGGTGGCTTGTAGTCTATGTACCCCTGTGGGCATTCACAATCTTCATAGTCTCACCATAGCGGCGGCTCACCACCCCGGGTGCGTCCCCGGCATAACGGTTGACCACTACAAACTCTGCTGGGAGCAGAAGGCATTCGGCGCGACTTCTTTCATCATGAATTGATAAACGCGAAATAGTGTACGGCGCGGAAACCGAACACATTACAGGAAGGCTGGGAAGAAGTGGACGCTTACCACCGGCGCCTACCGCAGCAGCGCGGAGCTGGCGTGATGTACTGCTTGCATTAGGGGGGCGGGGTAGATGCCTAGCGCTATCATCCCGGCGAAGAGCGCCCCCAGCAAGCCTAGCGTTAGGCGTGGGGCGGGTATCGTGGCGGCGGCGGCGTTTTCTCCTGACGGCGCCGGCTCAATGTATAACCGGCGGACGACCATTAGGTAGTAGTACAGCGAGATCAGGCTTGCGAATATCGCTACGCCCGCGACCCACAACAGCCCCTGCGCGGCGGCGGCGTTGAACAGGTAGAACTTGCTGGTAAAGCCCACGAATACGGGCAGACCGGCGAGCGAGAATAGCGACGCGGCGAAGACCATCCCGACCAACGGCGCGCGTCTCGCTACGCCCGCCATGCCTGCGATGTCCTCGCTGCCCGTGATGTTGTACACTGAGACAAGACACAAGAACGCAGCCATGTTTGTAACTGCGTATCCGACGAGGTGCAGCATGATGCCGTTGGACGCGAGATACGCCAGTTCGGGCGACGCGCCGGTTGATGCGCCTGCGCTCCCTATTCCCCCGATGCCGACGCCCATGTCCATGCCCATGTCCGTTGACGCGAGCGCGGCGATGCCCATCAGCAGGTAGCCCACCTGCCCCACACTGGAGTACGCGAGCAGCCGTTTCATGTTGCGCTGCGCCAGAGCGACCAGATTGCCCAGCAGCATCGTTATCACGGCGAGCGCGATTAGCAGCGTCTGCCACTGCGCCGCGATGGGCAAGAACGCCTCGCTGAACAGCCGCAGCATCAACGCGAACGCTGCCGCCTTGCTGCCGACCGCCAGGTGCGCCGTTACGGGTATCGGCGCGCCCTCGTAGGCGTCCGGCGCCCACATGTGGAACGGCACGGCGGCGACCTTGAAGCCCAAGCCCGCGATTATCAGCGCGATGCCGAGTATCAGTCCCGGGCTCAGCGTATCCGCCGATGACAACGTCACGGCAATCTCGTCGAAGCGCGTAGTGCCGAGCAGCCCGTAAATCTGGCTCATGCCGTACAGCAGCAGCGCCGAGGAGAACGCGCCCAGCAGGATGTACTTCGTCGCAGATTCGTTGGACTTGGCGTTGTACCTGTCCCACGCGACCAGCGCGTACAGCCCGAAGCTCAGCAGTTCCAACGCTATGTATGCCGTCAGCAGCTCGCCGGACGCCGCCATCAGCATCATCGCCGCGACGGTGAACAGCAGAATGCCGTAGTATTCGCCGGGATGGTCGAGGTTTCGCTTGACGAAATCTACGGATACCAGAATGACAACGCCGCCCAGCGCGATAAAGAACGCCTTGAAGAACAGCGCGTAGCCGTCTATGCGCACGACGCCACCGTACAGCGTATCGTTCACGCCCCACAGATACACAAGCGATACGACGAGGGCAGCGGCAAGCCCCGCAACCGCCACGAACGGCAGCGTCCACTTGCGGCGCTCCGGCAGAAACAAGTCCAGCGTGAGGACGACAAACGCGCAGCCCACAACCATAATTTCGGGTATAAGCAGGAGGAAGTTGTTGTTCATGCTTTTTCGATATTGCCATTCCACCCTATCCCACGCTTGCGGTTATGGCGCTGACAATTCGGTGGCTGCCAGTGTAGCACATAGGCGCGCGCCGCTGGGGGATATTCGCTGATATACCTGCATTAGGGTGCGCGTGTGACGTGTGATAGGGGCTGCCGGCTGAATTATGGGCGGTTGACTTCCGCGCTATAATTACTCTACTATGCGGTGTTTGTTAGTTCTAATTTGACTGAAAAGGATAGCGCGATGCCAAGTAAAGAATTCCTGCGCCCTAGATTACAAGGACGACGCTTCGATGATGGCGGCATTCCCTTGGAGTTTTTGAGTGATTTGGCGGCACTACAGGAAATGGTGTTGGAGGTTGCAAAATGGAGGTTCTTGGAACGCAATCCGGAACGTCAGCGTTCTCCACGAGGTTTTACCAAAGATGTCCATCTGAAACTCACAGGTTTGGAA
>VXRI01000004.1 GCA_009838595.1 Chloroflexota bacterium
GGCGCATCCCCGTGGCTTTTTCAACTATGTCTTAAACTAGCACCAATGGTTAGTATCGGCATTCCTATTGTCCTTTTCCGATTTATGGGGAGGTTGGGATGGGGCGTAAATGCAATTCGCTGGGCAGATAGACGATACTTCCACAGAAAGCGCTTCTCTATGAGACCAAACATATTCCTTACCGGCTTTTCGGGAACGGGCAAGACGACCATCGGGCGCGAGGCGGCTCGTATTCTCGGCTGGCAGTTTGTGGATTTGGACGAGCGCATCGAGGCGGACGCGGGTACTACTATTGACGCCATTTTCGCAGAACATGGCGAACCGCATTTCCGCGAGGTTGAGGCGCAGACGCTACTTGCGGCTTGCGAATCCGAGCGGCAGGTCGTTTCCACAGGCGGCGGTATTGCGGAGAACGCGGATAATCGCGCAGCTATGATGCAGCACGGCGCGGTCGTATGTCTCGAAGCCGCGCCGGAGACGATTTACGAGCGAGTTCTGGCGCAGAGCGCCGGAGACGGCGCCATCGTGCGCCCTATGCTCGCCGCGAACAATCCGCTTGAACGCATTCGTTCCTTGAAGTCCCTGCGCCAACTAAATTATACTCTTGCCCACTGGACAGTTCACACCGACATACTGACACCCGAGCAGGCGGCGCACGAAGTCGTCCGAGCGTTCGACATTCTCAATGACGGCGACACCGCTATCTGCTGAAAAACCTATCCGGATTGGATGCGCCAAAGATCCGAAGATTTGCGCGCCGCCATACAAGCATCAAACAGGCAAGCATCAAGGTGGCAAGATCAGACTTACAGGCATCTGACCTGCACGACCAAATTTGAGCAAAGGAAAGACTGGCACGCCGATATGACCGAATACTCAGACCTCGCCGCAATCGTCAAATCAACACAAGGGGACTACCCAATATGGGTGGGCTGGGACACTATCGACGAGATTGGCGAGCGCCTCAATTCCATTCTCGATGTGTCCACCGCGTATATCATCACCGACGAGGGGGTGCATCGACAGGCGCGGCGCGCGCAGTTCTCGCTCGAAGCAGCCGGCATCGCCGCGCACATGTTCATAATGCCAGCCGGCGAGACGCACAAGACGCTGGAAACGGTGCAACTCGTATATCGCTGGCTCGCAGAGCGCAAGGCAGAGCGCGGGCATATGATAGTCGCGGTCGGCGGTGGCGTTGTGGGCGACCTCGCGGGTTTCGTCGCGGCGACATACCTGCGCGGCTTGCCACTAGCGCAAGTGCCGACAACCCTGCTCGCGATGATGGATGCGGCGGTCGGTGGCAAGGTCGCCGTTGACCTGCCGCAAGGCAAGAACCTCGTGGGCGCGTTCTACCAGCCCAAATTTGTGCTGGTCGATGTCAGCACACTGCAAACGCTGCCCAAGCGCGAATTGACATCCGGCTGGGCGGAAGCCATCAAGCACGGGTTGATTCTTGACCGCGACCTGCTGGACGCATTTGAGACGCACAGGCACTCGCTGCTCGCGCTTGAGCAGGATGTCGCCACCGATATCATCCGGCGCAGCGTGGCTATCAAGGCGAATGTAGTCTCTCAGGACGAGCGCGAGACGCTGGGCATACGCATCCTGCTGAACTACGGGCACACAATCGGACACGCCATCGAATCGACGACCGGATACAGCAGTTTTCTGCACGGCGAGGCGGTGAGCGTGGGAATGATGGGCGCGGCGCGCATCGGCAACGCGATGGGGCTGCTGGCTGACGAAGAAGTGGAACGACAACGCCAACTGCTGGAGAGCTACGGCTTGCCGCTGACCTGCGGCGAGATGGACATCGCAGCCGTGAGAAACGCAATGATGTCCGACAAAAAGGTGGCAGGACGCGCAATCCGTTGGGTGCTGCTCGACGGCATCGGCAACGCCATCACCCGCAACGATGTTCCCGCCGCAGTGGTGCAGCAAACTTTAGAGGCGCTGGCGGTGGACTAGATGCCCGAGCTGGATTGGCTTATCGGCTCCGGTCCGGCTTGGCTGATAGAGTGGCTGTCCGCACTGGAATGGCAACAAATCGCCAAGT
Organism: Chloroflexota bacterium; assembly: GCA_009838595.1. Lineage (GTDB taxonomy): Bacteria > Chloroflexota > Dehalococcoidia > Lucifugimonadales > JADFKI01 > Bin90. The sequence continues at coordinate 2,057 of VXRI01000004.1, forward strand.
GGATAACGCTTGCCATATTGGGGTTCGTCACCGGTGTCTTCGGCGTGCTGGTTGGCGCGGGCGGCGGCTTCATACTCGTTCCCATTCTGCTGATATTCACAGACATGCCGCCGGAGATGGTCGCGGGTACAGTGCTGGCGCTTGTCGCCGTAAACGGCGTATCGGGCGCGTTCGCCTACCGATACAGGCGCACAGTGGACAAGCGCAGCGCGTACTTGTTCGCCGCAGCCGCGATACCCGGCTCGGTGCTCGCGCCGTTCGTGCTCAAAGAAGCACTCGAAGGGCTGCCCGGTATATTCGACACGCTGTTCGGTGTGCTGCTGGTCGCGCTGGCGCTGCGGATGTTTACGCAGCAGTTCGCTTCGCGGCGACGGTCGCCCATCGCCACCGCGCGCAGGCGGCGACATAGCTTCGTCAATCCGCAGACATTGCGCCGTCGTCACATCACCGCCGAATCCGGCGAGACATACCGCTACCGGCTGCACGAAATCTGGGCGGTGCTCATCAACTTCGTGCTTGGCTTCATATCGAGTTTCTTCGGCGTTGGCGGAGGCTTCTTACGGACACCGATATTAGTGTATGCCTTCGGTTTCCCCGTGCAGGTCGCAGTTGCCACATCCATATTTGCGCTGTCCTTCTACACCACCGCCGGCGCCGCCACACACGCGATACTCGGCAACATCGAATGGTTTCCCACCTTCGTCTTCGCGGGCATGGGCTTGGTAAACGGCGGCCAAGTAGGCGCCCGTCTGTCTGGGAAGGTGCAAGGACTTTGGATCCTGCGCCTCCTAATGGTAGTAATCCTAGTAATGGGAATGCAGCTAATCGTCCAAGGCATACGTGCGTAGAGCGCGTATGCCTTGTGCCCTTTCCATTGCATAAGGACTCGGTGTTACGATGATATTCGTTACGTTTAGAATGTAAATGATTGATTTTGATGAAATCAGAGGAACCCAGGTCGGCACTAATGAGAAGAACTGGTTAAGACATGGCGTGTCTAACGCTGAATCTGATCAAGTATTCTCGGATGATCCGCTTTTCATTGCAGAACCGCCTGAACAGTTGTGGGGTGAATTAAGATATCATGCTTACGGTCAGACCACTGAAGGTCGTAATCTATTCGTAGTCTTTACTCTTCGACAAGATATTACACGCATCATTTCCGTTAGAGATATAAACAGACGGGAGCGCAGAAATTATGACGACGCTCAAGAAAGCAATCCCTGAGTTTAACTCGGAAGGCGAAGATGGTGAGTTCTGGGCAACCTATGACTCCCCAGACTATGTTGATTGGAACAAGGCAGAGCAAATGGAGATTCCAAGCCTAAATCCGTACATTTCAGGCCTACCGGACAGGACAGTATCCATTACCTTGCCTCAGTCGGTGGTCGTTGAATTAAAGGCGCTGGCGCGCAAACGGGACATTCCATATAAGCCGCTGATTAAGATTTACTTGCGGAGCGAATAGAACAAGAGATATGCCAGTAGCGGAACGCTTGTAAACTCCCACCATGCCTTTCTTCACGCTCAACAAGACTGACGGAGACGCGCGCGCGGGTGTTTTGCAGACTCTGCATGGGAAGGTGCCTACGCCTGCGTTTATGCCTGTGGCGACGCAAGGATCGGTTAAGGCGCTGGACTCTGCGGACTTGCAGAACATCGGCGCAACCATAGTGCTCGCCAATACATACCACCTGTACCTGCGCCCCGGGGTGGACATTGTGAACGACCTTGCCGGGCTGCAAGGCTTCATGCAGTGGCACGGCGCGACTCTCACCGACAGCGGCGGGTTTCAGGGATTCAGCCTCGAACATCTGCGGAAGATTACCGAAGAGGCCATCATATTCAAGTCGCACATCGACGGCAGCGAGCATACCTTCAGCCCGGAAGCGGCGATACGGCATCAGCAGATGATCGGCGCGGATATCATTATGCCACTGGATATTTGCGCTCCGGCGGACAGCGACCGCGAGACTGTGAGAGCGGCGGTGGACAAGACGAACCGTTGGCTGCTGCGCTGCGTCGATGCGCACACTCGCTCCGACCAACGCCTTTTCGGCATCGTGCAGGGCGGTTTGTTTCCCGAACTGCGTCGCAAGTCCGCGCAGTTCATCACGAGCGTGGGATTCCCCGGCTATTCCATTGGCGGGCTGAGCGTGGGCGAGTCGAAGCAAGCGATGTACGACACGGTGGAATACACCGCGCCGCTGCTGCCGGAGGCCGCGCCGCGCTACCTGATGGGCGTCGGGTCGCCGGA
>VXRI01000338.1 GCA_009838595.1 Chloroflexota bacterium
CGCGGTGCTGACCGTCATCGGCTACAGCGTGAACGACACTATCGTAGTGTTTGACCGTCTGCGCGAAAATGTTACGAACTACAGTAATCGCGGCTTCGACCAGAATGTGAATGTGAGCATATCGGAGACGATAGGCCGCTCTCTGAACACAAGCCTAACGCTGCTAATCGTGCTAATGGCGCTGCTCTTATTCGGCGGCGCGACAATACGCACCTTCCTTATAGTTCTGATAATCGGCGTAGTAGCGGGAACATACAGCTCCATAGCAGTAGCAAGCCAAATGCTCGTAGTCTGGGAAAACGGCGATCTGGGCAGGTTGCTGCCATTCAGGCGGTCCGCTACGGCGTAAGTCTGACTGGCGGCGCAAGACTTAATCACCCACGCCTATCATAATTGTCCTTTGTCACGATGCTGATTAGGGTATGTTGATTGAGATTGAATGGGGTGCTGCACCCCTATGGATAACGCCGTATCGGGTACAAAAATCAAATACATACCTCTGTCAGCTCGTTAAGATGGTAGGCTGAGATGGGCGCAATCTTGCCATTGGGATCTCCGACTGCTATCGGCAAGCCTTAGCAAGCCCTACTGCATTCACTAATCCGGCGGTATAATCGCCACCCGCCCGAAAGTACGCGCCGCCTGCATATCTTCGATAGCCATCGCCGCATCGTCAAATGTGTATTGCCGAGAGACGGCGGGTTGCACTGCGCCCCTCGCTACCAGGTCAATCGCCTTGTGGATGTGGCGTGGTGATGCGCCTGTTGAGCCGGTGATGATGGCGTCGCGAAATAGCAGCTCGGCGAGATTGAAGCGCGCGGCATGGCCTGCCACTTCCCCGAGCACAATCATCCTGCCAAATTGCGCCATGCTCGCAAGGCACGAGTTGAACTGCACAGAGCCTACCGGATTGAGCGCCACATTCGCTCCGTTGTCTTCGGTCAGCGCCAGCACGATTTCGGAGAAATCCAGTTCGCTGTCAGCCAAGAGTGCCTCCACGCCTTGAAGTGTCTCTAGTGCGCTGATTTTTTCGGGCGATGTGGTAATGGCGAAGACACGCGCGCCCATCGCGGCTGCAACTTGCGCTAGATGTACGCCTAGCCCGCCGCCCGCGCCTACAACCAGCGCGGTCTCGCCGGAGCGTAATCGAGCGGCATCTTCCAGCGCGTTTATCGCCACACCGATGGGGCAGCCGAGCAGGGCGGCGTCAATGGTGTCAATGTTGTCGGGAATTGGGATTGCGCTCGTTTCGGGGACGAGCATGTATTGCGCGAATCCGCCGTCGAGACCGTGCCCGAATCCGCGTCCGCGCACGCACCGATATTCGTTGCCCGCATCGCATCGCGGGCAATTGCCGCAGAATGTCGTTAGCGCGGTAACGACGCGATCGCCCGGCTGAACTGCCGTTACACCATCGCCTATTTGGTGCACATAGCCGGAAGCTTCGTGTCCTAGCACTACATCGGGCTTGACGCCGCGCCGCAGCGTGCCATTGACCACCGCAACATCGTGGTAGCAGATTCCGCACGCTGCCACACGCACTAGGACTTCGTGCGGTTTAGGCACTGGCATTGGCAACTCGCGCGGTTCTAGGCGCGGCGCGGCGGACCGCGAATTTACGACGAGCGCCTGCATCGTTGCCATCAGTTGTGCGCGCTAGTCTGCCGCCTGTTCGCCGGCGGACAGGTCGGACTTCACCAAATCTACGACGGCGCGGATCGTGTCGTTGGTCGGGCGGTCTTTGTCAACCGTCTCGGGCGTCTCGGCGGCGTATGGCGTGCCGCTCAACAGCCGGTATATTTCCGCCGCGCCTTGGTGAAACGACGGAGTTATCCCCAGCGACTCGAAGGTGGACGCGATCTCTTCCATCTCGCCGACCCAGCGGTGCGCGCTAGGTGGCAGGCGCGAAATGCCGTCGTTCATCTGCATAAGCGCGGCTGGCTGGCTGAACTCGAACTCTGCCACTAACTCGTCTGTTAGGTTCATCGACTCCGCGGCGGAGAGCAGAGCAATCTGCAGTGTGGATGTGCCTTTGGTCAGTGCGGCGTAGCACATCTTTATGCCCGAACCCCTGCCAATCTCCTCGCCGATTGGCTTGACTGTGATGCCTTTGCCGTCCAATTCCGAGACGACGTCGGTGTGCTTGCCGGATACGTAGAATCGTGGCGGAGCGCCGCGCGTTGGCGAGCCGCCAATTATCCCTCCGTCCACATACTGCCCGCCCGCGCCGGTGATTATGCTTTCGATCTGACGCGTTGTCTGCGGCGATATAGCGTTGCAGTCAGCATACACGGAATGCTTGCTTGTGGCGCGCATCGCTTCGGCGACCTGTTCCGCCACCGAAACTGCCTGCGATGGTACGAGAATCGACAATATCAGATCTGCTTGTTCGACCAGCAAGCCCAGCGTGGGAATGTCGCGGAAGTGGGCGTCTCCCGAAAGTCGTCGCGTGCGGTCGCTCCTGCCACGAAGGCAAGTAATGATATCGAACTCGTTCTGACCGAGCGCGTATCCCACGCCTGCGCCCATATCCCCGGGACTGAGAATCGCTACGGTGTGTACTGCCATTGAAGCCGCTCCTTGTTACGCATGTCGGCGTGAACGACCGTCCAACGCCGCATTATATTCGCAGTATAAGTATCAGAATAACAGAATTGCTCGACATTTCCTAATCGGCAAATCCTTAAATCAGGGCATTTCGATTATAGTGAGTTGCCTACAATCCGTTCGTGGTTAGCCTGTCGAACCACGGGGCGCAAAGCTGCGTACGCGCCCTTCGACACGCTAAGAGTGAATGGAAAAGGACTATTAGGTGAATACCCTAAAGGCCCTGGCCTTATACCACACCGGCAGTTGCGCTTAATTTGCGTGCATAATATAGTCTGCTCAGCTGGCAAGTAGAGCAGGGAGGTTTTCCATGAAGTATGACTACATCGTTGTTGGCGGCGGCTCGGCGGGTTGCGCAATCGCGACACGCCTATCGGAAGATCCGGAGCGGTCAGTACTGTTGCTGGAGGCGGGTCCCGACTATCCGGACTTCGACCAGCTGCCGGACGATTTGAAGCTGGGCAACAATGTCTGGCTGTCGGCGTACGGCCCGCACAGTTGGGCATATCGCGCGAAGATTACGGACGAGCAGACCGATCTGGAAATACCGCGCGGCAGGGCGACGGGCGGTTCGAGCGCCGTGAATGGGCAGGTGCTGTTCCGCGGCATCCCCGAAGATTATGACCGCTGGGCGGAGTGGGGCAACGACGAGTGGAGTTTCACCGGCGTTCTGCCGTACTTCAACAAGATGGAGACCGACCTCGATTTTGGCGGCGACGACTTCCATGGCTCGGAAGGTCCCGTGCCGGTGCGTCGTCCGCCTCGCAGCGAATGGATGTCGCACGCTGTCGCGTTCGAGAGCGCCTGTGTGGACGAAGGCTTCCCGATAGATGAAGACCAGAATCATCCCGAATCCACCGGCGTATCGCCGCGCGCGCGCAACAATATCGACGGAATTCGGATGAGCAATGCCATCAACTATCTGAACATGGCGCGCCATCGTCTGAACTTGACCATTCGCGGCAGCGTTACCGCACGGCGAATTATCTTCGAGGGCAATCGCGCCATGGGCATAGAAGCCGAAAGCGGCGGCGAAGCGTTTACCGTACAGGGGGGCGAGATTATTGTGTGCAGCGGCGCGATTGCGTCTCCGCAATTGCTGATGTTGTCGGGCATCGGTCCTGCTGATCATCTGAAAAGCTTTGGCATTGAAATCGTGCAAGACTTGCCGGGCGTTGGACAAAACCTGCGCGACCATCCCGCCGCAGCCGCGCTCTACCACGCCGTCGGTGATCCTCCCGAGGTGCAAGCGCCTACGATTCAGGTCGGCTTGCGCTACACAGTCGAAGGCTCCGACTTGCGCAACGACATGCAGCTCAGCCCGATGCTGATGACAAGCGAGCACCGCCCTGCGCATGTTGAGATTGACGAAGACCTGAATTACATCGGCTTCAGCGCAAGCTTGCAGTTGGCGCTTGGCGAGGGCGAGCTTACGCTTCAATCGACCGATCCGCATGTGCAGCCGAACCTCAACTACAATTACTATGGGGAAGAGGAAGACCTACGGCGCATGCGAGAGGCGATACGATTGGGCGTGCGCATTGCCGAGAATTCCAGCTTCTCCGACTTGCTGCTAGACAGGATTATGCCTAGCGACGAAGAACTGCAATCAGACGATCTGCTCAACGAATGGCTGCGGCGGAACTCCGGCACATCGCACCATGTG
>VXRI01000074.1 GCA_009838595.1 Chloroflexota bacterium
CTAATGCCCTCACTAAATAGCCCGTCCAACATAGCAGGCAGGACTGATACGACTATGCGCGAGGAGTGTATTGTCGTTTGTCAGCGAGCAGCATGAATGCCTAACCGACACACATTCACAAGGAGGAGAATATGACGACAACACAGACACGACGACTCTCATACATTCAAGCGGTGAACGAGGCGCTGCGGCAGGAACTCGATCGCGACGAGTCCGTCATCATTATGGGCGAGGACATCGCGGGCGGCGGCGAGCGCGAGCAATTCCAGGACGCTTGGGGCGGACCGATGCGCCTGACCAAGGGACTCGTCGGCGACTTCGGCCGCGAGCGCATCCGCGACACACCCATCGCGGAATCCGGCTTTGTCGGCGCGGGCGTTGGCGCTGCCGCCACGGGCTTGCGACCCGTCGTGGACCTGATGTATGTCGGCTTTCTGGGCGTATGCGGCGACCAGATTCTGAACAACGCCGCAAAGATTCACTACATGTTCGGCGGCAAGGTCAAAGTGCCACTGACCATCATGACCGGCACCGGCGCCGGTACGAACTCCGCCGCGCAGCACTCCGAGACAGTCTATTCCGTGTTCACGCACTACCCCGGCTTGAAGGTGGTCGCGCCGTCCAATCCGTACAACGCCAAAGGCTTATACACCGCGTCCATCCGCGATGACGACCCCGTGATTATCTGCAACAACCGCCAGCTGATGGGCATTCGCTTCGATGTGGATGTGCCGGAAGATTCGTACACCGTACCGCTCGGCAAAGCGGATGTGCCGCGCGAAGGAACGGATGTTACGCTGCTCGGCATCAGCTATATGACGCAGATATGTTTACAAGCTGCGGACGACCTCGCCGCGCGCGGATACTCCGCCGAAGTGGTTGATCTGCTGTCCCTGTCTCCGATGGACGAAGATGCGATTCTGGAATCCGTGCGCAAGACGCGCCGCATCGTCATCGTGGACGAAGACTACCCGCGCTGCAGCATGGCGGGCGATATTTCCGCGCTGGTCGCCGAGGAAGCCTTCGACTACCTTGACGCGCCGCCCAAGCGCGTGCAGCCGCCGCACACATCCGTACCATACAGCCGCCCACTAGAAGCGCTTTTCGTCCCTACAAAGGAACAGGTAGTGGCAGCTGCGCTAGAAACGCTGGAGTAAAATTGAGGACGAAAGTTGTCTGGCGATAAAGACATCATGGAGCCTATCCCGAGGGAGTCAATTTGGAGCGTAAGGGAAGAGGACAGGCCGAAGTTCTCGATATACTTTACTGCAATGTTTACAATCGGGATGGGCTTCTTCATATGGTATGAGATAAATCTTGTCACTAATGACAGTGTATTCGACACAATTATCGCGCTGATTAGGGATGTCGTCCTGACCGGCATAGCGTCGGTTACGCTGAGTTTCGCCAGATTTGAAGGAGGAGACACGATGGGAATCGCCTTGGATCTGTTCAGGAAGCAGAAATTCGAAGAGGCGTTTGAGCAAGGTATTGAGCGAGGGCACGCTGAAAGGGATGCGGAGTGGGAGACTTGGTTTCGGCAGTTCATGGAGTCGCAGGCGAAAGGTATTCCATTCGACGAGCCACCTCCTTCACAGCGCAAGAACGGCGCGAATCGCAACGATGTGCAGTCCGACAAATAACGCGGCAAGGGTGTGACATTGTATATTTCATACAAACGTCATTATGAAAGCGAGAACTTAATATGGCAGTCCGAATTGTGATGCCCAGACTGGGCGACTTCATGACCGAAGGTATAGTTGCGCGATGGGCAAAGGCTCAGGGCGATGCTGTTACGCAAGGCGAACTCATCGCCGAGATAGAGTCCGAAAAGCTGAACTACGAGCTTGAGGCAACATCGGACGGCATTATGCACCACGCGGTCGATGAAGGCGCGACCGTTGGCGTGGACGATGTTATCGGCTATCTGCTCGCTGAAGGCGAAGAACCGCCGCAAGAGCGGCAACCCACGGCGTCCGCAGTTGGCGCGCCATCGCCTGCCGCTGCCGCACCGCAAAGACGCGCTCCAAGCCGGGCTAGGGGCGATGTCGTGCCGTCAACGCCGGGCGCGCGCCGTCTTGCCGCCAACCTGGGCGTGGATATTTCGTTGGTTACACCAACCGGACCCCGCGGTCGCGTTGTGGACGCCGATGTTCGAGCGTATCACGAGGCGCAACAGGCGGCAGCGCAGCCCAAAGCGCCGCAGGGGATGCCCGAACCTTCTAAGATAGAGCCACTGCGCGGTATCAGGCGCGCCATCGCGCAGAACATGCGCGACAGCCTCAGCGGCACGGCGCAGCTATCGTACTTCCTCGAAGTGGATGTAACAGATGCGCAGAGCCTACGGCGCGAAGCATCGCGTGAAAGCGGTGTCGGCATCACGATGGCGGGCGTGCTAATCAAGGCGTGCGCGGAATCGCTCAAGCGTGTGCCGGCGCTCAATTCCATCCTAATCGATGACAATGTGGTGTACTTCGACGAGGTGAACATGGGCGTCGCTGTCGCTCTCGACGATGGCCTCATCGTGCCGGTGCTCAAAGGCGTGCAGGACATGACCATGTCGCAGATTGCAGAGGGCGTGCAGCAGTTATCAGAAAAGGCGCGTGCCGGCACTCTATCATCATCGGATATAGGGGGCGGCACATTCACGATTAGCGTACTGGGCGTGGTGGACGGCTTCACTCCAATACTCAATCCGCCGCAAAACGCGTTGCTCGGTGTCGGTCGCAGCGTGCAGAAGCCGGTAGTACGGCGTGGTGAAATTGTCGTGCGCGAGATGATGACGCTCAGCCTCACCGGAGATCATCAGGTCATAGACGGCGCGATTGCAGCGAGTTTCTTCCGCCGTCTGCAGCAGCTAGTGGAGCGGCCGGCGGCGCTATTCCGATAGCGCATTCGCCTTGCGTAGCTAGTCGCCAACCTAGTCGGACTCCGCTTCGGTTTCGGCTGCCCGCCTTTGGATTTGCTGCTCGGTGACCTGAACTATTTCCAGGGCGCGTACGACGGATTCGATCTGCCCCGGACCGAGCGAATCTATTATTATTTGCGTGCGGTCTTCCGCGAGTCGCCAGAACTGGTAGATGGTGCTGCGCCCACTATCGGTCAAGTCGCACAGAACGACTCGCCTGTCGCCAGGGTCCGCATGTCGCCCAACCAATCCCTTCTCGGCAAGGCGGTCCACGACGGAAGTGGTTGCGGACAGCGCTCTACCCAAGTGCGAAGATATGATACCCATCCGCAAGGGTCCCTGCTCTTCCAGCAACATCAGCGTTCGCAGTTGCGGAATGGTCAGGCCCAGATTTTCCCAAGCGTCCAGACGGTGTAAATGCGTCTGCCGGTTGAGAAACTCTGCCGCCGCTATGAATCGTGCCGTCAGATCTTGGCTGTGTGTATCATCCATTGGTATCCCGCCCAGACTCAAAGCCGTATTAGTAGAGCCTCCGCTTGCCCAAAATTAATTCTTATATTAAGTGAAACTGCAAGCCAATACCGACGCCATTCGCGTAATTGTCCCAGGGACGGTGTGAGATTTTGAATAGAGTCTGAGAGTGCGTGGTCTCACAAGTTCGGTTATGACGCGCTATGCGTTCACCAACTCGCCCACGGACAGACCGTCCTCTCCACTCCATACCCACTGCGTCAGCCTTAGCCCGTTCATCATACCCTCTATGCTCCTGTAGCCCCTCACCGTCTTGTATCTTATCTTGCTTCTCCCTATCACCCGCTCCGTGCAGTTGTTCGTCTCCGGAAGTCCTCTTGCGCTTTTGTGTGCAGCCAGACTCCTCCACTTGTCGCTCAACCCCTACCGCACCGTCAGGTAACTCCCTCAGCAACAACCATATACGCGCCTTGTGCCAGTCCCATCTCTTTCACCGCGGTTTGGTCCGCTTCCACTACCTCTACCCGCGCCCACAAGCCACTGCTGAGCCCCCCTCTTCGCTCCCAATCCCGCTTCCTGAACATCCCTCCAACTGCTCATTCTAGACAACGCGCTTCCCATAGCAGTCAGCAAGTTGCTCACAAACCTGTGCGACAGTCTCAGCGCCGACAATGCCCTAAGTCTCTTGCTCTGAATATGCCTGTCCACTCCTTCGGGGTAACGCCTGAATGTCCTGCCGCAGTCAACGCATCGGTATCTGATCACCGTTACCCGACTAATGTAGAGGTCTTTTATCCCCTTCTCCACCTGCCCGTGCTTGTGGAATGTGACTCCTCCGCAACGCGGACACGTTGATGGGCGAGCGTCCGGTTTCTGCTTGACCTATGGC
>VXRI01000373.1 GCA_009838595.1 Chloroflexota bacterium
GCTCTTCGGGGAACAGTCCCAACACGCTTCTTTTTGCCATAACTCGCCTCTTTAGAGTCAGTCAGTCGATTATTCCATCAGTCAGTTAATTAGTCTCTATCAGTCGTTGATTGCTTTGTTTACGGTGTTTCCCTAATGCTCGCCGGCACAGTCCTTCGCCCAATCTTTATCTCGTCGCGGAAGATCATGCCTTCTTTCACATCGAACAGCGGTATCAGCGGGAACACCTTGGCGAACAGCACCATGCCCAGCGCCACAAATGCGAAGGTTTCTGCGACAATGAGAATCTCGATGATGCTCGGGTGGTATGTGCCCCAGTCAAATGTCAGATGCGTGCGCCGCGACAGGCCGGGAATGATAATCAGGAAGCGCTCCAGCCACATGCCGATGTTCACCAGCACCGTGGTGAAGAACATCCACTTCGCGCTGCGACGCACACCCTTAAACAACCACATCGGCACGGGTATGAAGAACGAGGTCAGCAGGAATGTTAGGAACAGCCACGAATACGGGTTGTCGAATCCGAACACTTGCAACTCACGCAAGGCAATGTCGGGCGCTTCCAGCGTGTAGAGCGCGAACACCCACTCCACGAAGAAGAAGAAGAACCAAGTTACCGCCACCACGATGAGCAGCCTGCCGATAGCGTCGAAGTGGTCAGGTCGAATGTAGTCTTCGACCTTCCACATCCAGACGATGAGCGCCATTATCATGGCGACCGCGGACACGCCGGAGTGAATCGCGCCGATGATGAAGTATGGCGCGAATATCGTGGAGTGCCAGCCTTCCACGGCGATAGCGACCGCGAAGTCCCACGACACGATGCTATGCACCGATACGAACACTGGCAGCACAAGCGCGGACAGAAGAATGCCAGCTATCGCTTGCATGCGCCACTGACGCGGTGTGCCACGCCAACCTAAGCACAGGATTGCGTATATCTTCGGCGCGTACTTGCCGGTCGCCCTGTCTCGCACGACCGCGAGGTCGGGTATCAGCGCAACGAAGACGAACAGCGAACTGCCGATGAGGTATGTCATAACCGCGCTCGGGTCCCAGACGAATGGCGAGCGCACATTCATGAATATGCCGCGTGAGAAGTCGTACGGATAGACCCAGAACAACCGCCAGGGACGCCCCACGTGGAACATAATGTTGGACAGCGCGGCGACGAGCGAGAACAGCGTCATAACCTCAGCCGCGCGCGTAACAGGGCGCCTCCATTCCGCCTGAGTCAGGCGCAGGATGGCGGAAATCATAATGCCTGCGTGGCTAATGCCGATCCAGAACACGAAGTTAGTGATGTAAAAGCCCCAAAGCACAGGGCGGCTAAGCCCGGCGACGCCCATGCCCCTGTTGACTTCGTAGGCATAAGCCGTCAGACCGATAATAATGACCAGCAGCAGGAAGCTGACCACGCCCCACCACCACTTTGGCATTCCGAGAACGCCTTCGAGCAGGTCGCGGTTTACTTCCCTTTGATTTTTGTAAATTAACTCTTGCATCTGCCGCCCATTACTTGTCTTGTTGAATCTTGCTTGCCTGCCGGTGCCATATTTGCAATCGCGCTATGCGCCGGCGTCTTGCTTAGCGAGGCTTACCTAGTATGAGCACCTGGGTTCGGTGGTAGCTCTTGTGCATCTTGTACAGCATCAGCTCCTTCTGCTCCCAGATGTTCACCGGCGGGATAATCCGCGCGAACAGCAGGTACACAAGCACGCATCCGCCGATGACGCCCAGCACGATGAGGATGTCCGGTATGCCGGGCCAGTGCGCGTAGCGAATCGCCAATGGCAGTCTGCCCGAATCGTCCAAGTGTATCAGATGTTTGTCCACATTCGGATCGCCGATGCCGGGTATGGAGTATGTCGCCACATACAATCGTAGCCTGTCCAAGAGTGTACCGAGCAGCACACCCACGGACATTATCGCCGGTCCCCAGATACTCTTGCGCACGACATTCCACATCATCACAAACAGCGGCGCCGCGAAACACAGTATGAACACCGCGATGAACACTGGCAGATACGGTCCGACCGTCAGCAATTCGAGCACGCTCTCTTCGTTCGGCTTCTTGCCATACCAGAACACATTAAAACTGGAGAACCAGAACCAGAACCACAGCAGAGACAGGGCGAACAGCAGCTTGCTCACGCCCCAGAACTGCTCAAGCGTTATGTAGTCTTTGTAACCGCCCCATTGCCGCAGCACGACCATCGTCAGTATGACCGTCGCCACGCCCGCCTGCAGCGCGTTCGCCGCGTGCGTTATCGGGTACAGCGCGTCTATCCAGCCGGGCACCAGCGCAATCAGGAAGTCCACGGAAATTAGGAAATGCACGAATATGAGCATAATAAAGTAGAACGCGCCAAGTATGCCCATTCGATGGTGCAGCATGTTCCACTGCCCGGATGTGCCGACCCAGTTGCGCGAAAGTCTCGTCGCTATGCGTTTGCGCAAGCCGTCCGGCGCGTGGTCGCGTACCAGCGCCAAGTCCGGCATGGCGGACAGCCACAGCAGCATCACGCCCGTTATCACGAGCGCCACTATCGCCAGCGTCGCCCAGATGTGCGGTGAATGCACAGGCACACGGCTGAAGAACGGGTCTTCCGGATTCCAGAACCAGAGGCTGCGCCTGCCGTCAGAAAGCGGCGGCAGAATCCACAGCATCGGGATGAACAGAATAAGGTTGAATAGACCAACAGCCGTCCAAAGTTCGGCGGCGCGGGAGATGGGACGCCGCCAATGGCTGTTTGCGATGCGCGGCGCGATGGCGACCATCGGCGCTGCCTGCGCGGTGGTCAGCACGAACGCGAACATCATCGCGAAATAGCCCCAGACTATCCTATCGCTCACGCCGTCCGTCAGGCGCAGCGCAAAGCCAATAATTCCCAAGACGAGGAGTATCGCGCCGGCCGCAACGCCGCTCCACCACTTGTCGCTGGGCTTGTCGTGCTTGCCTACCAGATCCTTCACCACATCGCCTTGCGTGGTGAAAGGCACATACAGCCCTTCGCGCGGACCGTGATGCCCCTCGTGGTGCCCTCTATGTTGGCCATTATTTGCCGCGCTGCCTGTCGCAACGCCGTCGTGAGTAGCCATACTAATGCGCCTCTCCGGCGTCCTTATCATACTTCTTCAGATATACGACATTCGGGTGCGTCCCGAATTCGTCCATCAGCTCGTATCCGCGACCGCCCTTGCGCGCGGGCGTTGTTTCGCGCAGTTCCTTTGCCGCCTTCTTCGCAACCTTCGATTCGGGATTGTTCAGGTCGCCGAACATCAGAGCCTCTGTGGGGCATGCGTTCACGCACGCCGGGCTGAGCGCCCTGTCGCCGTCCTGCAACTCCACGCCTTCCTTGTCTGCCTCACGAGAGCTGCGCCGGATGCGCTGCACGCAGAAGGTGCACTTCTCCATGATGCCCCGGCTGCGAACCGTAACATCCGGGTTCAGTTGGTTCTTCAGCGTTTCGGGCCATTCAGGTTCCCAGAAATTGAAGAACCGCACCTGATACGGGCAGTTATTCGCGCAGAACCGCGTGCCGATGCAGCGGTTATAGACCTGCACATTCAGCCCTTCGCTGTTGTGGTATGTCGCATATACCGGGCAGACCGGCTCGCACGGCGCGTCGCCGCACTGCTGACAGAATAGAGGTATGAAGCGCGCCTTCACATCCGGAAACTCGCCTTCCCAGTAGCGTTCCACGCGAATCCACTCGATCGCGCGGCGCTGGTTGAAGTGCGCTTCCTCGTTTATCGGCACATTATTTTCGGACTGACATGCGACAACGCAGGCTTGACAGCCCGTGCATTTGTCTATGTCAACCACCATGCCCCATTGTGCATCCGCCATGCTTTGCTCCTGGTTAGTCTGTCAGTGGGTCAATAGTTCAGTCTGTCAGTAATTATCGGTCTATTCGGTCACTCGTTTATAACGATAGGCGTAGCCGTTGCTTCAGGTCGTTCTATACCCTCGTCGTCGTCCGCAACATCGTCGGTGTCTTCAGAGGCATCATCGTCATCAGGATCCTCATCGCCTGAAACTCCGCCATTTTTCTTACCATTATCGTCGGCAGTCTCATCAGAGCTATCATTGTCAGATTCTTCGCCTTCTCCCGTTTCATCGAAGTCGGAGTCACTGATAGTCAGCGCATCGTATTTTGCTTTTAAGTTTACCGTCTTTCCAGACGATGGTTGCAGATTCGCTCAAAGACGCCTCATATGCCGCCAAGGCTTCATCTTCCTGTTCTTCAG
>VXRI01000316.1 GCA_009838595.1 Chloroflexota bacterium
CTTTAACGCCGATGTGGGCTTGGGAATGACCGGCTATGATTGGGGCGGCTGGTATTCCGGCTTCATGATGCGGGACGAAGCCAGTCTGCAAACTCAGCCAATCCCGTTCCCGCTGTCGTGGCGGAATTCAGGATTCTCAATGAGCGCGCTACAACGCTCTGGCAGAGAGCGCATTCTAGGGCGCTCAATTACGCACACCTTGATTCTCTTTGAGAGTTACATCAGCGGTAGGATGAATTCTGACTCACCCGACAACGCGTAGCCTGCCAGGAAACATCACAGCATTATTGGTGATTTTTCCCGTCCTAGCCTTCCCCCTTGATGGGGGAAGGAACTATGGATTCGGAACGAACTACATCGTGAGTTTCTTGTATAGGTAGAGCAGGCGCGATGGCAGTTCGTAGATGTCGTCTAGCACTTCATAGCCCATGTCAGAGCACATTGTCTTTAGATAGTCGTGCCCGTTCTTGTCCACAGTGAGCGCGAAGGCGTTGATGCCCTTGTTCTTCGCCTCATCGAGTGCCATCTTCGTGTCGTGGACGGCATACTCTTTCTCCACACCTTCGCGGCTGTATCCTCTGTCCTGCGGCCTGCCGTCGCTGATTAGGAACATCAACTTCGTGCGCGCGTCCTGCTTGTCCAACTTGTATGTCGTATGACGAATCGCGGGACCCATGCGTGTGGCATGCAGAGGCGCGATGCGGTCGATGCGCCGCTTCACGCGGTCGGAGAAGTTCTCGTCCAAGTCCTTGATTGTGTAGAACTCGACATTCTCTCTGCCGTAGCCCGAGAAGCCATATATTCCGTATAGGTCGCCGATTGCCTCAAGCGCGTTGATGAGCAGGACGATAGCCTCTTTCTCAACGTCGATTATGCGCTTGTATGACCGGCGCATAGCCTCGCCTCTGCGGGTGCGGAGCCAGACCATATACTCAACGGGGTCGTCCGGCGCGTCCCAGTCGTCCGTGTTCTTGCGCGTGTCGTCGATCGCTTCGGCTGTGGAAGCGCTAGTGTCCAATAGAAATGCCACCGCGACATCGCGCTGTACTTTGTTGCGCCTCCAGTAGAACTTGTCGCTGGGGCTGGCTCCCGTCTTCATATCCACGAAGGCTTCGATGATGTCATCTATGTCGATCTCTTCGCCATCTTCGAGCTTGCGCACCTTGCGGAACATCTCAGGCACCATCATTTCGAACTGCCGTCGAATCTGCGTAACCAGCGTGCCGTAGTTGCCGAGCGTGTTGCCGTAGTACGACGGGTCGCCCTCTTGCATTGTCTTCTGGCGCACAATACACCAGCGCGGCTTATAATCGTCCGCGCGGAAGTCCCATTCGTCGTACACGAATGTTTGCGGTTCATTAGCCTCAAGCTCGCCGCCGTCTTCGTCCACATGCACGAGTGGACCCTGCCCGAACTCGGGCGATTGCGGCGCGTCAACGCCCGCTTCCTTCATCAGGTTGTTCGCCATCACATTGCTGGACTGCTGTATCTCGCCTTGCACCGATTCGAGTTCGAGCTCGGCACTGTTCTGCAACAGTTCTTCCAGCATTTCCTGCGTGATAGGCTCACCGCTCGCCTGGCCGGGTTCATCCTGCTGCATGCGCAGCTGCTCCAAGAGCTGCGTTAGTTCCGGCTTGAAATCACCCCGGAAATCCACCTCTTCCGTGGATTCGTAGTCTTGCTCGCCGTCCGGGCGCATCTGCATTTCCATGCCCTGCGCTATCTGCTGCAGCAGCGACTCCATTTCGTCCGGATCGACGTATTCCTCTTCCATTTCGTCGGTCATGTCCAGGTCGTCCCAGTCTTCCGGCGGCGCTTCTTCGTTGGGAATCTGCGATATGATCGCGTAGATTCGCAGCGTTGCTTCGGCGGTGTCTTCGACCTGCGCCTCCGGATTGATGACCTGGCGCAATATGCGCCCGATTTGCCTCGCCTGCTCCTTGTACTGCTCCGGCGCGGGCAGGCCTTCGTACTGCTGTAGGCTCAGCCTGACCAAAAACTCGACCATCGCCTGGCGCATCGGGAGTTCCGTGATGTTTGGGCGATGAGGCAACGAGTCCTTTTGCACCTGAGTATAAGTGTTCCGTATGCCGCGATATTCGTGCTTGACACGAGCATCTAGGCGCGCCTCTTCGACGACTGTGTAGATGTCGAGCGCCAGTTTGCGATCATCGAACAAGTCGAAGTAGCGCTGTATGTCGGTAACCCACGCGCGCCCGGTTCCTTCGGCGTCAGACTCCGGCATGCTGCCGGCGCTTTCACTAGCGCTATCGTCGCCGGGATGCGCCTCGGCGAATTTCTGCCGTGCGAATTCCTCTCGCAGGTCGTCGAACATCATCGATTGCCTGTCGAAGTCGAACCAGAAGCTGCCGAATTCAAGGCGCGCGACTTGGTGCGTGGACACTACTTTGAACCAGTTGAAATTCTCGTGCTTTGTCAGATAGCGGTCAACGAGCGCGGGGACGAAGACCGTAGAGCCTTCCGTCGTCGGCGACTCGCTGGACACCCAGCCTATGTTCTTGTCGGCAAGTTCGCCGCTCTCGGACATCTTGATTTCCTCGCCTGCGAGACCGCGGCAGTACATCTCCATCACATCCTTGATACGCTGGAATTCGACGCCGGACGACAGAGTTTCGAGCATCTCTTCAGAGCGCGCGGACTCTATCTTGAAATACGCCAATCCGCCGTCGCTGTTCTGCATCAGTATGCTGACGCCCTCCGCGTACCACTTTTCGAGCTGGTTCAGCGTCAGCTTGTCCAACGCTACGGGGCATGCCTTCAAGAACTCTGGCACTGCGTGCGCTGAGCGCGGCAGCAGCGCCTCTGCCATGCCAAGAATCTGCTCGTGGTCGTGTGTGTCCACCTGAGAAAGTGCGTTAGATGTTTCCAGCATTACGCTGGGGATGTTCATACCGCCGTTCTGCACAAGTTGCTCGGCGAGTTTCAGGAAACGCATCCGCTGCGTGCCTTCAATGCGTGGCAGTGCGCGCGCGCCGGACTCAAAGAACGCCTTAATCTCGCGCCAACCGGAGTCCGTGAGCGCGGTCGCCATGTTGATAAACGCCGCCTTGTCATCGCCAATCATCGGGAAGAGCTTCTGCCCAAGCGTCAGGCAGTCTGATGACAGATCGTAGGACCGATGTGACAGCGCGTCTAGGAAATTGGCGAAGCGCTCTAATTCCGGGAAGCTCAGGTCGTCGAGCAGCGCAGGGCTGGATTGGAAGAACTTGCAAGCCAGCGTGCTGGACTTCCAAGTGCCCTTGTACAGCGGACGCCCAAGCGTTGCCCAGCTTTCGATGTGGCGCGAGCGCAACTTGCTCATCGTGCCCGGGCTTGCCTCAAAATATGCGGTGGCGAGAGTAGGCGATTCTGCGCACAGTGCCTTGCCGCAGTCCGTCCACTGGAAGAAGTAATTCAGCGGCATGTATGCGAGCACTCTAGCGCTCACCTTGTAGAACTCGGCGGCGGCTTCCCACGAACGCACGGTTTCTTGTGCAATTTCAAGGCCTGCGTTCGCCCAATCGTGCCTCTGCGCGTCGGTGAGATTCGGGGGCATCTGCACCAACGCCTTGTCGAATTCGTCGAGTACGGAAGCGGGAAACTTCCCCAACTCGACTCTGATGTCATCTAGCGTTGCCGACTGATTCTTCAAGGCATTGCCTCCTATGTAGAGGATTGGAGCATTTCGATAAAGCGGTCTAGGATGCGCGCTGTGGCGCCGAAGATTATGTGTCCATCGTATGCAAAGACTGGCGCACATTTCAGATCGCCGTTGACCACGTGCATCTCGCCGCGCCTGTTCTCGGAATCCATCAGTGAGGATACAGGCACTTCCAGCACTTCCGCAACCTCTTGTTCACTTGGATTGAAGTCGTACGGATACGGTATCGTGCCTGCGAACGGGTATGTCAGATAGCCCGTAGTGGTGGCGGTATGGTCAAGCGCGCCGAAAACGCGAATATCCTGTGGGGCGATGCCCATCTCTTCGTGCGTCTCGCGGATGGCAGTGGCGAGCATAGACTCGTCCTCAGGGTCGCGCTTGCCGCCTGGAAACGAAATTTCGCCTTTGTGGCTGTCAACCCTGCTTGAGCGCTTTTGCAAGAGTATGCAATGCTCGCTATCCTTACGAAAAACAAGCAGCATTACACCGGCAGGCGTGAGCGCTGGGTCATCGACCTCCCTGTGCGGAGTTTCGGCGATGACTTGCTCGATATAATCTATAAAAGTGTCGCCTCGTTTGTCGCCCATAGGG